>JBGCFA010000342.1:0-6748 GCA_045106675.1 Bacteroidia bacterium | reverse complement strand
CATCTCTATTCGTAGCAGCATTTATTCCTGATCAGCAGAAATCGGGCCTAAGATATCAGACTTTGCTAATAAGGCGAGCTGTTGGGTAGTGACCATAAGAGTCGCCTTGATCACTTCTTTGGCGGGATGAGGCTTCTCAATAGCCCAAAGCGGCAAACCATGCAAACGGACTAGCTTGCATATCTGCTCCCGAATCTCAAAGGGAGCAACCAAATCCTGATACAAGATGGAACGAGCGGTATATTCTCCCTTCAAAGCATGGCGAGGTGAAACAATGCGTTCGACACCATCGATCTGCTCTGTCCTAGTGGTAGAACGTTTTTCGACATCATGCAACAAGGCCGCTACTAAGAGGATATGTTGTGATTGTAGATCAAGACTTTTGTACTCTGGCAGATTCAATAATGCTTCCGCGACCATTTTGGTATGGACAAAAACATCACCTTCAGCATGCCAAATCGGGTCTTGTGGTACAGCATGCATATCTCTCAGCCAACTAAATTGGGCTTCGAGCGCATCCCAGTCCAAGCGTTCGCCAGGGGCGTAATATGGAAATTGCCAACTCATGATACAGAGAGATATTGATAGTTGTGCCAGTGATATTTTTCGTAATCGACCAGTGTAGCAGGTCGCCAATTTTTAGTCCAATGCTCATCCGTTTTGACGTGAGCAGAACGTACTAGTTTGAAAAGGCTATCAAACTCATTTGCAGCAACGGGCAAGTGCCCAGCATTGGTCAGGTAGGCATCAGCGTTGCGGATCACAAAACCTTCGGAGCTATCGTTTCCAGTTTCGGGCTCATAGCCACCGAGTAAGCCTGAAGTATTCACGCTTTCCTCCCAGCTCATAGCGAGATTTGCTTTGAGCCAAGCAACTAGGGCGACATTGGGGTCTTGGCCCTCTTCGAGGAACGCTTGTAATGAGTATTGGATCGGAAGTTCTGGCACAGTGGGAAAATCAAGTAATGCTGCGTAAAACTTTACTTCTTCCCACGAAAGCCAGCGCTGGCCTTCCCTGACAGCAAAAACATAAAAGTAAGACTCCAAATCACGATAGGCAATGGAATGGATGCCAAACATGTTTTCACCAAATATTTCCAATTCTTTGAGATCATTTTTGATCAGTTGCCAACGCTCTCGCATCGGTTTGTCCCAAGGGTGGACAGTAGGGCTTGTGTGAGAACGGGCAAACACTCCTTTTTTGCTAAAGCAATTGTTTTGGCCGTCAAGTTTTTCGGTAAGGACAAGTTTATCCATCGCAGCAAATGCTTCGACATATCCATCAGGCATAAAACGGTCATCGGAGGTAGTGCCTAAGCTGATTTGAGCATGTAGGCTACGACAATATTTTCTAGAGAGATTCACTTTTTTATTGATTGTAAAAAACTAAACACGAAACGATAAACCTTTGATGGGATCGCAGGAATCGTTTAAAAAACTATGTGCTTAGCTATGATTACATCAGTAAAAAGAGTTTGGACTTCTTTTCCATACGTAGTTAGTAGCGGCGAAGGTTACGCTAAGTAAGTATCAAGTATTAAGCACCAAGTACTTAGACAGCTAAGGTACTGATCGTCAGAACATCTCCCTACTATTTACTTAGTACTTAATACTGTCCAACTACTTACCACTATCTTTTCACCATCCTCAGCTCTACTCTGCGATTCAGTTGTTTACCATTTTCGGAGGCATTAGTGGCGGCAGGAGCTTTTTCGCCGAAGTGCTCGATACTGAGTCGATCTTCGCTGACTCCTCTTAACAACAGATAGGCTTTGGCTGCTTCACAACGACGACGAGAAAGCGCATCATTATAGGGATTACTGCCATCGCTATCAGCATGACCGATGATGAGTATATTTTCATCTGGGTTGGCTTGAAGGTGACGCACCGCTTTGTTGAGAATCACTCGACTCTTGCCAGGTAGATAAGTCTTGTCAGAATCAAAATACAGACGATCCCAAGTAGGATCAGGGATACCTCTCTTGTCTCCTTCTGGGCAACCATCGGTTTCAGCACTACCAGCGACATTTGGACATTTGTCGTCTTTGTTGACTACTCCATCGCCATCTGGATCGGCATAGGGTAGATATTGACCAAGTTCACCTTCCTCATTATAAGGTCGTGGGGCCATGCGGGCAACTGGAGCAGGAGTTACGATCACTTCTTCGACGACAGGCTCTTCGATCACTTCAGGTATCACTTCAGCCACCACAGCTTCCTCGACGATCTCTTTTATTATTTCTACTTCTTCGACAAGCTCTGGCACTACTTCCTCGACGACAGGTTCTTCGATGACTTCTTCGACCACCTCTGGTACTACTTCTTCTACTACCGGCTCTTCGATGGCTTCTTCAATTACCTCAGGTACTACTTCTTCGACAATAGGTTCTTCGATGACTTCTTCAACCACCTCTGGTACTACTTCTTCGACGACAGGTTCTTCGATGACTTCTTCAACCACCTCAGGTACTATTTCTTCGACAATAGGTTCTTCGATGACTTCTTCAATCACCTCAGGTACTACTTCCTCAACGACAGGCTCTTCGACCACTTCTTCGACCACTTCTTCAACCTCCTCTGGCACTACTTCTTCGACGACAGGCTCTTCGATGACTTCTTCAATCACTTCAGGTACTACTTCCTCGACGACAGGCTCTTCGACGACTTCTTCAATTACCTCAGGTACTACTTCCTCGACAATAGGCTCTTCGATGACTTCTTCAATCGGCTCAGTTTCCACCAACACTTGTTCTGGGCAACCTTGATTAGAAGCGGGTCCTGCTTCCTTGGGGCAATCATCTATTTTATCGGGTACACCATCTCCATCCTTGTCTTTGTCTTGCTTTTGGAGGAGGCCAAAGCGTACGGCAGCGTGTATGTCTAGGCTACGGATATCATCATTGATCAGGAATGAGGCGAGGTTCCGGGAACCGATCACTACAGGTCCCACACGTACCGTGGTACCCAAAGTCCAATCACCATAGTCTGAATATGAAAACGGCACCCCCACATCTATGCGCTTGCTTTCAAAGCGAGGGGTAATGCTGATATTGTTGAGTTCGTGAACGCCATTGGTTTTACCAGCACGTTGCAAAGCGATATGAGGCGTTACATTGAGATAAAAGTTATTGGTGATACGGACATCAGCCTGCATACTAAATACAGTAGGCAAAGTCATCCGAAAGCGTTGCACTCCAGGCTCAAATTGAAAGTTCGCGGCTAGCGTACTATCAACTGCAAAGACACCATTGCCTTCTACTTCACGAAAACGAAAATTGAGCAAACTACCGCTGAAATCACTACTAAAATCTGAATTATCAAAGCGGATGCTCCCAACATCTAGCAGGGAGAGACCGATTCTAGCACGATATTTATTGAGGTCTCGGCGTGGCCGAACGTCAGAACCAACCACTGTTGTGTACTCCGCTACTTTGGGTCGCCATTCATATACGACGCCAAAATCCCAGCCGAAGCCTGTATTTTGGGTGCTAAAACGATCAAAATCAGTCAAAGGATTGAAGGAACCAGCAATATCATCTAATACAGTCGCGTGAGCGTATTGAGCATCGACGTCATGGACATTGAGGGTGTTCGCATCATCAAAGGAGTAGGTCAATGTTTCGGTATAAAGCTTAGCCGCAGCTAATCCACTCAACCATTTGCCTTTGACTCCCGCTTTGAGAAAGTGGGATTGTTTGTCCATCAACACACGACTATAGCCAAAGCCTAGTTCTAAATAAGACAAGACATTGATACCGAGATTGTCGCTAGAGTATTGCGTTCCCCAAAGGGATGGAATCTTAACATCATCATAAGCAAAGCGGGCTGCCTCTTCTCCAAAGTTGTCAATATTGGCGATGGTCCGTTGACGAGTCGTAAAACTTATACTGTGCTTATTGGAAAGCGAAAACATCAAAGAAGGCCCATAAAAATCATAATTGAGGTATAATGACTTAGGCTCTCCATTGAGAAATTCGGGAAATAATAAGCGTTTGTTGGTCGAGTCTACTTCAGGAAATCCGCCACCAAAGATGCCATCAGTCAGATAAGTCTTACTGATCCCAACGTAGTCATTTTGGAAGGTCGTACTAAAGCCAAATAGACTCACATCCAGTTTGAAGCGGCTATCTGCCGTGGAGGCGGGTTGCAAATGGCTACCGAGCACGCCAGCATAATTACTGTTTTGGTAACCCAGGAAATTCTGTGCCGTAGCAAATGTGCATATCAAGCTCAGACAAAGTAGCAGGTAGATTTGTTTCATTATATGTGTGTCAGTATCGCTATAAATTAGACATTTTCTCCGTAATTTACCCTCCTACCCATGGATCTCAATGCACTCAAAAGATTAGTTCGGCAAGGAGAAGGCATCCAGCTTGAATTCAAACGTAAGGCCAGACATCCCGACAAGATCGCGCGGGAGGTGATTGCCTTTGCCAATACTGAGGGAGGCGTTTTACTTGTAGGAGTAGATGATGACCAGACAATATATGGCTGTAAATATCCGCAGGAGGATGCTTTTGCCCTAAAAAAGTTTTTTGATGAAGAGCTCAGTCCTCCCATTGATTACAATCTCGAATACATCCCTACCTCGGGCTCAAAAGCAGTATTGGTTTTTCATATCAAGCCGGGGGATCGCAAGCCTTATTTTCTCAAACCACAGGCAGAAGGAGATTCTAAAGGTGTATTCGTTCGCGTAGCGGATATGAGCATACGGGCTAGTCGAGAGATGGTGCAAATCCTGCGTAGAGAGCAAGGCTCCAAAGGGGTAAATTTGCGCTTTGGCGAACGCGAAAAAGCATTGCTGCAATATTTCGAGCAAGAGGCAAATATTACCCTTGCTAAAGCCCAAAATCTCCTAAAAACCAATCGGCGCAATACCTCTCAACTGATGATCTTATTGGTCAGTGCAGGCCTTCTCCGTATCCTTCCCTCCGAGAAGGGAGATAGCTATAGCTTAGCGGAAGAATCTTTCAAATAATCATATTTTACACAACATGTAATACTATTCAGACTTTCTATGCACCCATTGAAACAGATTCCCAGCAAGATGGTGTAAGAAAATGTCTGTTCAGGTAACTTTTTTGGTACTTTTGAATTGAGACAATGGGAAAACGGGCCTTTTGTAGCTATATTTTCCAGTCTGTGAGCTACTTACATACGCAAAACCACTTTTTGATCGTTCTTTCCACACGTAAGATTCCCTTCACAGCTGTCCCGATTTTTCACTAGTGCTTATGTAAAAGATGTACCAAAGATTACCCATTCTTCGCACCCTTTTATTTGCTTCTGTTTGTTTACCTTTTGCTCTTTATGGGCAGCTACTACCACCGCTCCAACCAGAGCAAGATTGTATCAATGCACTCACGGTTTGCCAGAGTGTATTTGTCCAAGCTGGTAGCTATCAAGGTGAAGGGCTCAACCCTAATGAAATCAATAATGTCAACTCTTGCCTAAGCTCAGGTGAGAGAAACGATGTCTGGTATATTTTCACCGTACAGACAGCGGGAGTTTTGGACATACGCATCACTCCTTTTACCCCTTTTGATGATTATGATTGGGCCGTTTATAACCTTACTAATCATAATTGCTCAGATATTTTTAGTGTTCCGGGAATTGAAATCAGTTGTAATTATTCAGGAACTTCGGGTCTTACAGGTGCATTTCAACCGGGCCAACCCACGAGTCAAGGAGGTGGAGGTTCACCATTCAATGCTCCGATCAATGTGAGTGTTGGTGAAACTTACGTACTAAACGTTTCGAACTTCTCGGGCTCGGGTACAGGCTATACGCTTGATTTTTCACAGTCAACCGCAGTAATATTTGACAATGTCCCACCTGTGATGGATTCAATCGCTGTCGATTGTGGAGCAAGTGTCAGTATACATTTCTCTGAAAACGTAATCTGCCCTACGGTCAATACGACAGATTTTGTCGTAACAGGTCCTACGGGAAATCATCTAGTAACTACTGTCACAGGGCCCAATTGTACTGCTGGTGGTGCATTTGAAGATGACTATTTGCTTACGCTCAACCCGCCCATCACCGTACCGGGCATGTATTATATCTCAGTAGTTGATACGATCCTTGATAATTGCGACAATGTAGCGATCTATAATACTGACAGTATTTTAGTCAGTTTTCCTAATATCAATGCCACCGCCAGTGCGGATTCAGTTTGTACGGGCGATAGCGTTTTGCTTTCGACTCCGGCGACAGTCGGTTATACTTACGCCTGGAGCAATGGCGCTCCTTCAGCCTCCACCTTTGTCAATCCTTTAAGCACGACAACTTATACCGTAAGTGCGACTGACGCCATTGGTTGCGTATATAGCGGCTCCGTTACGGTCAATGTGATCCCTACTCCTACTGGCAACTTTAGTTTCGCCAACCCTTCTATATGTGCGGACGATAGTATGACAGTGGTTTATAGCGGTAGTTCGCTGCCTGTTGCTAACTATACATGGAACTTTGGGAGCGCAAGCGTCCTCAGCGGTAGTGGCTCAGGCCCATATGAACTGAGTTGGAGTAATGCAGCCACTCAAACAGTTAGTCTTATAGTAGATCAATACGGCTGTCCGAGTGTACCCTTTACACAGACAGTTATCGTACATCAGATCCCTACAGCACCCTTCAATATACCGACACAGACATGTAGCAACGCACCAACGCCAATCTCCTACACAGGCAATGCGTCTCCCGGCGCAAACTATGCATGGGATTTTGACGGCGGTATCGTGATCAGCGGCACG
>JBGCFA010000341.1:0-13062 GCA_045106675.1 Bacteroidia bacterium | reverse complement strand
CTTTAGTACGGAGCGTGAATACGACTCGGATGTCAGTTATGAAGCCTTTCAATACTCCATCCCTAATGATGATAATAGTGGGAGTTTTTTGCCGCCTTCTTTGAAGATCAGTTATTCAGGAGCGTTTCCAGTGCAAACTGATACGAGCCAAGCTCCCAATATGGGCGACTGGAAAGGTAATATTGTTTTTGATGGCAAAACCGCCCGAATGACAGAGCAGGCCCTTGGGTATCCGGTCCTTTATGATGTCGCTAAGGATCAACTGTTGGATAAAGTACGCTATGATATTAATGTTGTTTGTGAAGATTGTGATGCGATATATCTCAACGGTAGCGAAGTTTCTAAGGGGGGATTAGGACGTTTTCAGACAGATCAAGCTTATCCCTTGCTGCTTTTTGCAGGTGATTTTGAGTTTGTCCAGACTGATAAGCTCACATTTGTCAATACCGAGCTGAGCGTTCCGCAACGCGAGATCCTGACTCAATGGACCTCTGAGACGATATCTTCTTATGAAGAGCTACTGGGACATTCCTACGGAGAACGCTTAAGCTATCTCTCTGCACGGCCTTATACTCGGAATAATGCTTGGATGTTTGTTACCTATCCTACTATCGCAGTGATGGGCTGGGACAATTGGCAGTTGGCGCAATTTATTGATGTCGAAAAAGGTGGTTTGAAATCTGCCAATAACGTCGCCTTCTTATCGCATGAGATTGGGCATTATTATTTTGGCTCGCTCATCAAGCCGAGAGGCCGCCTGAGATGGGCGTTTCTCGAAGGGATCACCGAATACCTGTCCTTACAATATGTGCGTGCCTCAACAGGGGAGGAGGCCTACCAAGAGCGTCTGGAAAGATATACCAACTGGTGTAAAACGGACTCGCTCGTTCCCCTGGGGGAGATCCAAAAATATGATCAAATAAATAGTCCTTATCGCTATGCTTATTTCCCGCTGATCCTCACTGCACTCGAAAAAGAATTGGGCCGAGAGACGATCATAGATTGGCTGCGCTACCTCATCGCTTTGGACGAAGTACCGAGCTGTGATTATGCATTTTTTAAGGAGAGCCTATTGGCTAGTGGGGTGGAGGCAGCTCGCTTCGCGGAACTCGAGAAGACTTATCTGAAAGGAGAAGGAGCCTTTGAGGCAGTGATAAAAGAATAATTAAAAACAAAAAACAAGAATCTTAAATTTAAAAAGGATCTAAGATTCTTGTTTTGTCTGCTGTCTTTCCTAGCCTAATGCAGCAATACCAGGTAGCGTTTTGCCTTCGAGATACTCTAGCAAAGCACCTCCACCGGTAGAGACATAAGAGACTTGTGATTCAAGACCAAATTTCTTGACGGCGGCGGCAGAGTCTCCTCCTCCGATCAAGCTAAATGCTCCTTTCTCGGTTGCTTTGGCCACGGCTTGGGCAACTGCCTGAGTACCTTTAGAGAAGCTATCCATCTCAAATACGCCCATCGGACCGTTCCAAAGGATGATTTTGGAATCCATGATCGCGTCGAAATAGTATTCAAAGGTCTTAGGACCGATGTCTAGTCCCATCATATCGTCGGGCATTTCTTCATTACGGACGACTTTGATAGTGCCGCCTTCGCCGAACTCACTGCTCACGACTGAGTCAACCGGAGTGAGAATTTTGACGTTTTTGGCGACTGCTTTTTTGAGGATGTCTGCAGCAGTGGCGATCAGATCACTTTCCAAAAGCGAAGTGCCGATACGATATCCTTTGGCGCGCAAGAAGGTATAAGCCATGCCACCACCCACGAGGATATAATCAACCTTGTCGAGTAGGTTTTCTACGAGCAGTAGTTTATCAGAGACTTTAGCTCCACCCATGATGGCACAGATCGGACGATCAGTGCTATTGAGAACTTTCTCAGCGTTTATGATTTCCTTTTTGAGGAGGAAGCCACAGTATTTAGCCTCTGGAAAATGCTTGGCCACGATAGTCGTACTAGCGTGAGCGCGGTGAGCGGTACCAAATGCATCATTGGCGTAGAGTTCACCATGCTTAGCAAGCTTAGCGGCAAAGTCTTCGTCTCCTTTTTTCTCTTCTTTATAAAAGCGGAGGTTATTGAGTAGGAGTACTTGGCCGGGCTTTAGGTCTGCGCTCATCGCGAACGCTTCCTCACTGATACAATCATCTGCAAACTTGATCTCAGCAGAAATATACTTTTGGAGGGTTGGGATGGCATGACGCAGGCTAAATTTGTCCTCAGGTCCGTCTTTAGGACGTCCAAGGTGAGACATCAATACGGCTGAGCCACCCTTATCTAAAATATGTTGGATAGTAGGGATGGCTTCGCTTATGCGACGATCATCCGTTACTTCAAAATCAGCATTTAAGGGAACATTAAAATCAACTCGTACTAAAACGCGTTTTCCGGCGATATCTGCCTGATCTAAATATTGCATATTGACGTATGTTTTTATGCTGCCGAATTTAGGGAAAATTGTTGAAGGGGTGAATTGTAGAATTGATGATTTTAGTAATAGTTGGATTGTGGAATTCTTGATTTGTTGAGTTATTTGACTGGAATCTTAATGATTCTTGTATTTAACACTTAAAAACCTCAATCAATAAATCATGGACTCAGTAGACGATTTTAATGACTTTCGCTCACGTATGAACGAGCGTATCCTTGGTAGTGATTCTAAGATCATCAAGCGGATTTACAATCTTGATACCAATACTTATCAGGCAGCTGCCTTAGATGTAAAGACGAAAGAACTCATCGGTTTAGCGGCTTCGATGGTTTTGCGTTGCGATGATTGTGTGAAATATCATATTCAGTCCTCATTTGATGCGGGAGCGACCGAAAAAGAATTGATCGAGACTTATGAAATCTCTCTCCTCATAGGCGGCACGATTGTAATCCCACATCTGCGTAAAGCATATGCATATATGGATGAATTGCAGGATGAAAAATCGTAGCAATTGAGTTAACTTGATAAAGCCTATCCCTTAATGTGTGTTTTGGATGGAAATCGATATGATAATCCACTAAAAAGTGAGTTTTTTGGATTGCTGCTTCAGGCTTGGCCTTTGAAAACAGAGCCTTGAAACCCTCAATCGATGTGAAATAAAGGACGAAGCGTTCTGGGAACCAGTGAAAAAAGGCTTTGGAAGGCTGAAACACCACTAAAAAGTGAGTAAAATAAAAATATTACCAATAATTACACTTTAAAGTTGTTTTATTGAAATGTATTTCGTTACTTTGGTACTGTAAAGTTGAATGCAGGTGATCGTGTCAGCCCCAAAACCAAACATCGTCAGTCCCGAAAAAGTCCAGCATTTTTTGCAAGACTTTGTTACGACCAAAAACCAAAATGGAATGGTCTTTTTGGATAGGCAAAAAAATCTACAAGCTCTTTTGGACTTGGAGATTGGGGTGGAGGAACGCGAAGCGATCATTGAAAAATTGACTTACCGCAATTATTATAAGGGCCCTAGACCAGATGGCTTACGTCCCGGATTAGAATTTTGGGAATTTGGCACTCAGGTCAAAGGTCGAGAAGTATATGTAAAGCTTGCATTAGGGATAGTAGACGGACCTACTCTTTGCTATAGCTTTCACCCTGCGGAACGAGCAATACGCTATCCGCACCAGGAATAAGAGGATATAAACGGATATTTTTAACGGATTAAAGCAATGATTAAGAGTCCATTCACAGGCGGTGAAGCAATCCTGAAAAGGGAGTGGGCGACTAGAGATTTTCGCAAAGAGTCATTTGAGATTTGGGAACATTATTACCAGTGTAAAGATACCAAAGAGACTTTTAGCACTAATGAAGTAGATGCACTCAATCTCCAACAAGTACATAATCTCTATCGCGCCTTGCATCACATCCCATTTCCCGAAGAGGTTCGGGCGATACGGGAGAAGTATGGCTTATCAGCGGCGAAGATGTCTGAGGTCTTAGACTTTGGAATCAATAGCTATCGCAATTATGAAAATGGTGAGATACCTAGTCCTGCAAATGCTAAACTGATACGTTTGGCTCAGGTGCCAAAGCAGTTTGCGGCATTTGTGGAGGAAAAAGAATCGATCTTCTCGCCCAATGCTTATCGTAAAGTCAGCATGACCCTCGATAAACTTTTGCAAAAAGATCGCCTCGATGCAGTAGTACAATATCTCTGGAATTTTCACATGGAAGCCAATGAGTTTACCGGCTTTGTGAAACCAACTTTTGAGAAGGTCGCCAATTATGTACTCTACTTTGCCGAGAAGGCAAAACCTTTGAAAACGAGACTCAATAAGCTGCTGTTTTATAGCGATTTTCTCAACTTCAAAGAGAGTGGATTTTCGATCTCTGGCTGCAATTATCGGGCGATTCCCTATGGACCGGTTCCTTCTCACTTTCACGAGTTATTTGGGATCTTAGAGGCTCAAAACTATATCCGCATTGAAGAGGAGATGTACGATCACGGTGGAGTAGGGGAGCGTTTTCAGGCAGCTAGAGAGTTTGATGCTAGCTTATTTAGTGAAGCAGAATTGAAGCATATGGAGGAGGTCGTCGATTCATTTGAAGATACTCGCACAAGACAACTTATAGAACTTAGTCATACAGAAGATGGCTGGGAAAAAAACCATGAAAAAAGAGAGTTGATTAGCTATCAGCAATACGCTTTTCACCTCAAAGGCATTTAAGAATGCAATCAGCAAAATCGTGAATAGCCCCTCCTTTAGGGGAGGGGTATTCCTTTGTAAATCCAATTTTTAGATGCGCCACTGGCGCGAAATATTGTCGTCTCTGTTCGTTCTTTTTAGGCGGAGTGCAATCCGTCCGAAGTAAAAAGCTGCGTCTTCTCTCATTGCTTGAGGGAAGGCGCTCTTTTAGTTAATGAGATGAAATTATTCATTTAAATTAAATGTTCATTTAGTAAAAAGATTTTTTTACTCGAAATAAAAAATTGTTAGAAATTGTGACAATAATAATTATATTAGGTCATCCTCTTGCGCGCAGAGTACCACATTGGCATACTTCCTATTATTTTTTTGTTGAACACCTAATGCAATCCAAAAATGAAACATTTCAATTGGACTAGGATTACTATGTGCCTAGTTTTTACATCGGCTTTTGCGCAAGTTTGGGGGCAGTCCGCTAATTTTACTTTTGAAGCGAATAATCCCGGAGATATTCTGGCTACTCAGGACGAATGGGAGAATGATAATTTAGTTTATGCCAATGGCTTTCAAGCTATTTGGGGTACCACGATTGATTTCTCACCCAAGCACACTGTTTATCTTCAAAGTTTCGCCCCTATACTAGGCGGTGGCTATACTCCTCTATGGGATGGGATGTATTATAGCGCCGACTATGCTCCTTTCTTGACTTTTCACGGTCTTATTGACGACGGAAACCAAGTCGTAGTAGCCGCGAGTCAAGAGTTTGATTCTCAGGTTACGAGTTTCCCTTATGTCTTTAGTGTAGACATTAATTCTGGAGCCGTACTTTGGGCTACTCCTATCATTACGGGTGATGGCGTTCGTGTAAGCGATATGCAAATCATACGAGACTTTTCGGGTGATTTTGTCGTAGCAATCAGTTTTCAGACTGTATACCCCGGTCTGATTTCTCCTAATGATTGGAGTGGTTTGGCAATCTTAAAGCTAGATCCTACTGGGAATATCATCTTTTTTGAAAGTGTACGAGAGCAATCAAATATACCAGAGCTTTTCCGTCTCACAGATCTGATTCAGAGTAACATCAGCGGTAATTACGTCATGGCTGGTGCGTATAGTGGCAATGGCCCTCAAGAAGAAGCTTTCTTAGTAGAGTGGGATCAAGGTGCTGGTGTCGCTTTAGGCGCTCCTTTGAACCTTTATGATTTTGTCCCAGGACCTGAAGAGCACTTATCTCTTACAGATGATGGTGGGGAGTACTATCTAAGTCATCATGCATTTAATCAAGTGATTGGTATTGGAATAATCGACCCCGCCTTTAATCCTGCAGGGTCCGTTGTTTTCCCCCCTTTCCCAGGCAAAGCCAATGTTTATACCAATGATATTGATTTCAACTTTGCTTCCAATCAGATAGAAATGATGGTTACGATGCAAGATTTTGGGGGAGCATTCTCTACTGGTTTTGGACAGCTAAATCCTGGGTTAACCGGTTTGAACGCGCGTGAGTATGATTATGCGCCAGGTTTTAAAGAAGCTTATCCAATTGCTTATACGTCTTTGCAACCCTCTGCGATACCCGCAGCAGCTTATCTGTTTTTGGCGCACCCTACCATTGGAGCAGGAGCATTTTTACCATTTCCTTCAAACAATAACTATTTAAGAGTTATTGATTCCTCTCCAGCTTCTTGTATTCCTGTAAACAGTTTCTCTGTCGGGGCTTTTGGATTTTCATTTCCAATGAATATGCAGCCCTTAGTGCCTGACAATCAGTTTTTTCAAATCTCTGATCAGCCGGTACAAGATGTCTATGATGGCGTCGTCTATGATTGTGGCTTAGCTCCAGTTGGCATTTACAAGAAAGGCACTGTTGAGCCTGAATTAAGCATCTCTTTGTTACCTAATCCAGCGAAGAACAGCATTCAGCTAGAAGGAGATTTAAGCGATTTTAGTCAGATCGAAATCTATGATCTAACTGGACGCTTAGTTAAATCTGAATCTACTCGCAATAAGCTTAGTGTGGCTGAGCTTGCCTCAGGACTTTATCATTTGACTCTTGTCGGCGATTCACGTCGTGAAACGATCAAGTTTGTCAAAGAGTAAACCTAATTCTAACTGAAGAGGGTGGTCGATTTGATCGGCCACCCTCTTTTCTATTTCCTAGGGCTATTGCTGCTACAATCTCTTTTTGATTAGGCCTGCTTCGCAGAACGCTCAACTTTATGATTCAAAACTGAGCGTTCTGCGAAGCAATAAAAAATAAGTGAGCCATCCCGAAATTCAGGATGGCTCATATCTTTATCGTAGAGAAGACTTTGTACTAAACAGTAACCTCTTGATAGGCGCGTACTGTTTTGCCTTCATAATAGTTCAAAAATGCTTGATTGACCACGCGATTACCACCAGGAGTTGGGTAGTCGCCTGAGAAGTACCAGTCTCCTCGATGATCTGGAATCGCTTTGGGAAGGTTTGCTAGCGGTTGATACACGATTTCGATTTCCGGCCCAAAGTTTTCAGGGCTCACGATTTCGGTGATCTTCGCTGATATTTCCACTTCGCTGAAGGGTGCGTAGATGTCCTTGACTACATTACGTTCGTGCATGCTGTTTTCAGACTTCATGCTCAGAATCTTACGATATGCGCGATGGATTTCTTCCTCCGTGCCTCGATCCTTATGTAGCTGTATCATCGCTTGGAAAGCCACTAATTTGCCTATATGAGACATGTCGATTCCATAGCAATCAGGATAGCGAATCTGTGGTGCCGAAGAAACGATTACTACTTTCCGCGGCTTTAGTTTTTCCAGCATATGCAGGATACTGCGCTTAAGCGTAGTGCCACGAACGATAGAATCATCTATCAATACGAGATTATCTTGATGATTGCGTACGATACCGCGAGTGATATCATATACGTGAGCCACTAGATCATTACGAGACGAATCATCCGTGATAAAGGTCCGCATCTTCACGTCCTTTAGGATGACTTTTTCGACTCTCATCCGCATCTTCATGATGCGCATGAGATCTTTTTCCTTTGCTTTGGGCCCTAAGGCTTTGACAAATTCAATCTTTTGCTCGTTGAGATGATTTTCTACCTCTTTGACCATTCCCCAAAACGAACTTTCAGCAGTATTGGGTATATAGCCAAATACAGTATTGTCGAGGTCATGATCGATGGCATCCAAAACCATAGGCGTCACTTCCTTGCCGAGGTTTTTGCGTTCTCGGTAGATATCTACATCATTGCCTCGAGAGAAATATATCCGCTCAAAGGAACAACTCAGTTTCTTTCCAATTTTGGCAAATGGTTTGATTTTGATCGCACCACTACCGCCCTTGACCGAAAGCACATGCCCCGGTTCAAGCTCTTTGATATCATTTGGATGGAGATCGAAAACAGTTGTAATAGCGGCACGTTCAGATGCAGCTACCATAAACTCATCATTATGATAATAGAAACACGGTCTGATACCGTTTGGATCTCTAGCAACAAAGGCATCACCGTTGCCGATAATGCCTCCAATAGCGTAACCCCCATCCCAAATCTTCGCAACATTGCGCATGATCTTGGTGATGTTGATTTCTTCGGAGATCAGCTTAGCGATTTCATTGCGTGAAAATCCCTGCTTCTTAAACTTATCATAGAGATGCTCATTAGCCGTTTGTAGGAAATGACCAATACGTTCCAGTATTGTCTCAGTGTCCGTCTGATAGCGAGGATGTTGTCCTAGCTCGACTAACTTTTGGAAAATATAATCGACATTAGTCAAATTGAAGTTTCCTGCCAAGGCCAAGCTACGATTCTGATATTCAGAATTGCGGATGACCGGGTGACAGTGACTGATGTCATATTCACCATGGGTACCATAGCGTAAGTGGCCCATTAGGACTTCACCCGCAAAGGGAAACCCTTGTTTGAGTACTTCTGCTTCACTATGATCTGCTGGATTGGCTTTATTAAACTCAACTAATTCCTTATCCACTTCCCCAAACAGTTTGGTCCAAGGAGAGGATTCGTTATTACGTTTGCGGAACATATAGCGCCGCCCGGGTTTAACATTGAGTTTGAGAGAAACTAAACCGGCGCCATCTTGCCCCCGATTACGTTGTTTCTCCATCAAGAGGTACATTTTGTTCAGGCCCCAGAGAGCTGAACCGTACTTCTCCTGATAATAATCCAGGGGCTTAAGGAGGCGAATGAGGCCAAGACCGCATTCGTGTTTTATTGCGTCGCTCACGAGTCGTATGGATTAAGGTTCGACTTATACAAAAGTAAGCATTGTACTAGGATAAAACGGAATATTTATCCACCGGATTGTGGATTACGTAAATTTTGTATCCTAAACAGTATTTTATGCATCTTTGATCTATGAAAACCGTACGCGTTCGGGACAAGGATTTTCGCCTTTTTCTCACCCCTCAACAGATCGAAGGTCGTGTTCAGGAACTTGCTGATACTCTTAATCAAGAGTATGCCGGCAAACGTCCTATCCTACTTCCCATTCTCAATGGTGCCTTTTTATTTGCTGCTGATCTGATCCGGCGGCTAGATGTGCAGCCTGAATTACAATTCATCCGAGTCTCTAGCTATGGCAAATCTATGCAAAGCTCTGGTAAAGTTGAATTATTAGTCGGCTTAGATATTGACATCGAAGGTCGACATATCTTGATCGTAGAGGATATTGTTGATACAGGACTGACCTTTGATTACGTCAAAGCTTACTTATTGGAAAAGAAAGCCGCTTCTGTCGAAATAGTTTCTTTGCTATTTAAAGAAGCCAATTTCACAGGCCAGAATCGTCCTCTTTACGTCGGCTATAATATCCCTCCTGCTTTTGTCGTAGGCTATGGTCTAGACTATGCGCAGTCTGGCCGTGAACTAGATGGTATCTATACGGTCGTCGAAGAAAAATAAATTTCAAAAAAAAATCATGCTGCGGGCATATTTCTCAGTCTGCCCTAGTCTAAGGAGTGTATTAAGCTTCAAGCCTCCTTCGGAGAACGCTTGGACTTTTAGCATAGCATTCAACAAAACAATCATATGAAATCTTTTAAGCAATTATTTAAAGCAGTGGGCCTGATGGCTCTATTGATGGCAAGTTTTAGTCTCTTACAAGCGCAGGGGCCCGGTCAGGGGCGCGAAGAAGGGCAAGGCCGTAGAGGTGGAATGCGCAATATAGAGCCTGCCGATATGGCAAAGCGACAGACAGAACGTATGACAGAAGAATTTGCGTTGAGCGAAGCTCAAATCCCTGAAGTACAAGCTGTCAATCTCAAATATGCTGAAATGACCAAGGCTGCGATGAAAGAAAATAGTGACGATCGCCAAGCGATGAGAGGGATCATGACCGATATTAAAGCTAAGCGCATGAAGGCAATGAAGGATGTATTGGATAAAGAACAGTACAAAGCGTTCCGCAAGGCGGAAATCGAACGTCAAGAAGCGCGTCAAAATAGAGGTCCTCGTGGAGAAGGTGGTCCCGGTGGCGGTGGACAAGCTCGCCCTGGAGGAGAATAAGCCAAATACACATGCAGAAACTTTTAGTCTTAATCGGTTTCGGACTCTTACTAAGTCCGATGGTGCTGCACGCACAGACCAATGCTCAACTGAGAGGGCAAGTACTCGCGGCACAAGGTCAAAAAAAGATCAATAGCGCTAGTGTCATGCTTATCAGTTTAGCTGATAGTAGCAGGGATGGCCGATTGAGCGATCAGGCAGGCAATTTTATCTTTCGCAACAAAGCAGTCGGAGATTATTTATTGCGGATCGAAATGAGTGGATATGACGTTCTGGAACAGAATGTCACCCTCATCGCAGGGAAAAATGACCTCGGTGCTTTGTTGATTGAAAATAAAACTTTCGGCATAGACGAGGTGAAGATAGAGGCAGAACGGTCGATGGCCGAACAAAAGGGCGATACCACTGAGTATAATGCCACTGCTTTTACCACCAATCCGGATGCCAATGCGCAAGACCTGATCGAGAAGATGCCCGGTGTGGTGGTCCAAAATGGCCAAGTCCAAGCCCAAGGCGAACAAGTAACTCAAGTCTTGGTAGATGGGAAGCAGTTTTTTGGCAGTGATCCTAATGCTGCTTTGCAGAACTTGCCAGCTGAAGTGATCCAGTCTATTCAGGTTTACGATCAGCAAAGCGAACAGTCCCAGCAGACCGGATTTGATGATGGCAATACTACCAAAACCATCAATATCGTCACCAAGGTAGAAAGTCGTAATGGCACCTTTGGTTCGGTTTATGCGGGTTATGGCGATCAGAATCGCTATCAAGCAGGTGGTAGCGTCAATTTGTTTAAGCAGGATTTACGCATTTCCGTTTTAGGACTGAGCAACAATATCAATAAGCAAAATTTCTCAGCCGAAGACTTGGTCGGGGTCTCTAGTGGTAGTGGACGCCGAGGAGGAAGAGGAGGTGGCCGTGGCGGTGGAAGTTTTGGTGGTGGCGGCAATGCTTCTCAGTTTACCGTCAATGAAGATGGGGGCATCTCTACCACTCATGCTTTTGGTATAAATTATTCGGATGATTGGGGAGAGAAAGTAGAAGTGAGCAGTAGCTACTTTTTCAACTACTCTGACAATAGCACCGATCAATTTTTGAGACAACAGTTTTTGTCTAGAGAGGGAGGTACTGGTCAAATTTATGAGGAGGATCAGCTCGCCAATACGGTCAATCTCAACCATCGATTTAGTATGCGCTTGAAGTATGATTTGAGCGAGAAGAGCAGTTTTACCTTCAGACCGAGTATCAGCGCCCAACAAAATATGGGGGCGGACTCAACTTATGGCCAAACAAGTCTCAATAGCTCTATTCTCAATCTGTCTGACAATATTTTTTCAGCGGATCTGGGTGGATACCAACTCAGTGGTGATCTTTATTTTAGGCAACGCTTCGCGAAACGCGGACGCTCGATTTCGGTGGGGATACGCCCTCAGTACCAAGTACAAGATGGCACCAATCAGCTGCAAAGCAGCTTGAGCTATTTTACTGTGCCTGCTTCGCAGAACGTTTTGGATCAGCAGTCGACGCTTGATACCAAGGCATTTACCTTCTCTACCAATACCCGTTATACGGAACCCTTAGGTTTGCGAGCTCAGTTGCAATTGTCATATGAATACGCTCCTCAGTTTCAGGACTCAGACAAGCGTACTTTCAACTACAATGAATTAGCGGGCAATTATATCGATCTCGATACAGCGCTATCCAATACCTTTGACAATACCTATGAGGCACATGAAGTTGGGGCGGGTCTGATGTACAGAACGAGCAAATGGTTTCTCATGAGCCGAATAAATTATCAATATGCGCAGCTTGAAAACCTTAACACTTTCCCGACTAACGGAGAGACTAAATATAACTTCAACAGCATATTGCCATTTGTGATGCTGCGTTATCGGGTTTCCAAGCAAAAGCAATTGCGGATTTTTTATCGGACCAGCACCTCTCCCCCTAGCATCTCGCAGCTACAAAATGTAGTGGACAATACCAATCCGCTACAACTCTCGACGGGTAATCCTGATCTGATACAAGACTATACGCATCGAGTCATGCTGCGCTACAATCTCACCAAGACCGAAAACAATAGCGTCGTATTTGCTTATATCAATGGGCAATACACTCAAAATTATATCGCAAATAGTAACTTCATCGCCCGAAGAGATACGATCTTACCTAATGGCGTTTTACTCACTCCTGGCACACAGTTAAGTATGCCGGTCAATCTTGATCATTATTGGAATCTGCGCTCTTTCATCACCTATGGCAAGATGATTGAAAAGCTCAAGACTAATATGAATCTGAGTCTTTCGGCTGGTTATGTCCGTCAACCTAGTCTCATCAATGGCGCCCTCAACAATGCCCAAACGGCAAATGTAGGTTTGAACGTGGTCTTTAGTAGCAATATCAGCGAGAATGTAGATTTTACGATCTCCTCTCAGACCAATGCCAATCAGGTGGTCAATACGCTACAGCCTCAATTGGATAGCGATTACATCAGTCAACAGACTAGAGTGCGACTGAATCTGATCTTTGGGCCTCAAATTGTCTTTCGTTCTACCCTCAATCATCAATTGTATCGAGGTTTGTCAGACGAGTTTAATCAAGATTATTGGTTGTGGACGGCTTCAGTAGCCAAAAAATTCCTCAAAAATAATCGTGGCGAGCTAGCCTTGACGACCTTTGACGTTCTGGGACAGAATACCAGTATCAACCGTACGGTCAATGAGTTTTCGATCCAAGACTTACAGACGACGGTATTGCAGCGATATTTCATGTTGACCTTTACCTATCGTATCCGTCAATTTGAAGGGCAGGCAGCACCTAGCTCGCAGCCTGCTGATCTAAATCGTCCTCCGGGTGGAGGAGATTTTAGAAGACCTTAGGGAATATTCAAGGTCGAATCCCAATGTCGAAGAC
>JBGCFA010000340.1:0-11017 GCA_045106675.1 Bacteroidia bacterium | reverse complement strand
GGAGACTTTGGCCCTTTTGCGGGGGATGATACTCATCCTACTTTAGATAGTCTTGCGCTCAGCAGCTTGCGTTCATGGATTAATCTGGGTGCCAAAGATGCAAATGCCAATTATGCTTGGAGCGAGCAGGAAAAATCCAGTGCTGATAAATTGTTTACCCTATGTGCGGGCAGCGACCTGATAGCTGTAACTCAGCTAAGTACCAACAGATTGATGCGCTACTTTGAAGTAGGTAATGATCCCAACAATCTGGAAGCTCCTCATTTCCTGGCCTTATCTCCAGACAAACAGTTTTTGTATGTTACTTTGATCGAGGGCGGTTTTGTGGAAAAATACCGTACTGATAATTACGACTTCGTCGAACGCCTTGCTGTGGGCTCTAGTCCTTCTTTACTCAATCTCAGCCCAGATGGTAAATATTGCTTGATTAGTCATTTCAACTCAGACGACAATTCGCCTAAGCTGACGATGATTAACACGGAGTCAATGAGCATCGTAGGAGATCCCCTGATCGCTTCGGCTAATTTTCTCCATCGTCCTCACGGTTTGGTGAGTAAACAGAAATTAAGTGTACTATATGTTGGTGCAGCCAGCGGCAATTATTACAGCAAACTAGAGATTGATCCGCTTGATGCTAATGGACCGTTCCTCAGCGAGGAAAAAATCAGTCTTGATCCATTGAACGCCCCCAGCCCAATGGGTTCGGTAAACTATCAGCCCTACTATCTGGCCATTGATCAGACAAATAATCGCTTATTGATTAGCTGCAATGCCACCGATGAGGTTCGTGTTTTCGATCTCAATACAGATCAACTGCTAGCCAACATACCGACGGGAGCTTATCCGCGTCTGATGGATTTTGATCCCCTTGGGGAACGCTTATATGTAGCATGTAGAGATGAAGCAAATGTCAGCGCCCAAGGCGAACGCTTAGGCTGCGTCAGTGTATTGGATATGAAAACCCTTACACTTGAAAAAAACATCTACAATATCGGACACGTACCTCATGGTATTGCTTTTAGTGCTGCGCAAAACATCGTCGTCGTCAATAGTGAAAATACAGCGGGCTTCATCCCCTCATTCAATCCGACGATTGCTCGTCCCGGCCCAGCCGGCCAGTATAGTTTGATAGATGCCACAAGCCTATCGGTCATTCCGGGTTCGGAACGACAAATAGCAGTTTTGCCCAATGCTTGCGTCGTCAGTGAGTAATCGAGATTACAACTGAGTCTTTACATTTTTCAATTCTTGGTTTAGAAGTTCGCGGGCGCGAAACAACTGAGCCTTGACGGTACCCAAAGGTATGTCTAATTCTTTGGCAACTTCATCATAACTAAACTCCTTGAAATAGCGGAGCTCCACTAAGATGCGATACTTCTCAGGAAGACGATCAATGGCCATACCGAGATACTTGGCTCGTTGCTTTTTGAGCATAGTATCATTCGGATCGAGATCATCATCTCGGACATCGAAAGTCATATTAGAACCATCATCTCCTTCGACTGATTGGTCAATAGAGATAGTTTGGACCCGCTTTTTGCGGATAAAGTCAATACAATTATTAGTAGCAATCCGAAAAAGCCAAGTTGAGAAGGCGTATTTCGAATCAAACTTATTGATAGAATTAAAGGCTTTGGCAAATGCTTCTTGCGTCAGGTCTTCCGAATCATCGGCATTTTTGACCATCTTCAACAGCATATAATATACAGATTTCCGATACTTTCTTAGCAACGTCTCAAAGGCAGGCTGTTCTCCTCTCTGTGCAGCGGCCACTAACTCTCGGTCTTCTTTTGTATTTTTTGAGACTCTTGCTTTTTCGTCCATGAAGGTTTTCTAATCGTTCCGATAGGTACAAGGATCAAATTGTAGAGAAAAAACAGAAAATCCAAAACCGGATACAGCAATAGCAAACGCTCCCCCTCCAGTCTTGGTTTGACCCCAAACCACAAAATCCAAGCTATACCAAGCCTAATAAAGAGTATCAGCCACAATAAAAGCTTGGTTGGCTCTAAAATTATTTCTGCCAGCCAAATAATATATACCACTAAATGAGTAAAATGAAAAATTCCTAAGGCGAGTTTAGATTTGAACGAGTAAGCTGGGGAAGCACTTATGTGTCTCGTTTTTTGTCTAAACCAATCTCGCCAAGTCCATTCTGGCTCGGACCAAGTCCAAGAATTAGGCTCGATCATGAGAGCCGTACGATTGGGATCAGCAAAGGCATTGACCAAAAGATCATCATCTCCGGACAAGCGTTCCGCGAAGCGGTCAAAACCACCAACTCGCTCAAAAAAAGACTTTTGATAAGCAAGATTGCGGCCCACTCCCATATAAGGTAGCCCCAAGCGAGCAAAACCGATATATTGTAAAGCAGCGTAAGTCGTCTCAAAGCCTTGCAGTCGATTGAGCAAGGAAGGAGCTCGAAGATAGGGTCCTACTCCTAAAATCAATTCTGTATTGGGAGCAATATGGGCGCCTAACTGAGACAGCCAAGTGGCGGGCAGCGAGCAGTCAGCATCCGTAAAAGCGAGCCAATCGTTCTGCGCAGCAGTAATCCCCTGTGTCAAGGCCCATTTTTTGGGAGACCAATCAGCAGGGCAATCCTGAATCTCGATGATGCGGAGATGAGGATCTTTGATCGATCTTAATATGGCAAGCGAATCATCCTCACAGCGATCCAATACGATGATCAGTTCGAAATTAGGATAATCTTGTCCTAGCCAAGATGCTATATGAGTCTGAAGATTGGACGCTTCGTTCCGCGCAGCGATGATGATGGAGAAGGCAGCTTGATGGGCTGATTTGTGTTTTTTACGGCTCACCGAACGCCATGCCCAGACCAAAGCGGCTAGCATGGATAAGTAAATTAGTCCGCAAACGATCAGAACTATAATCACTTCTCTTGGTATACCACCTCAGCTATCGTTTGTCCTACTGCTTTGAGGGTTTCGCGAGAAATCACATCCATGGTATCATCGTGGGTATGCCAAGCCTCAAAGAAGTCGCCTTGAGGAGTCATATGAATGATGTCGATCGTTTTCACTCCACCGGGACTATTCATATAGATGTGATCATCTGTGATGGAACCAACTCTCTGGGAGGAAAAAAACTTGCCATAACCTAAGCGTTGGCCCGTACTCCATACTTTTTGGACAATATTAGCTGCCACATTCATGGAGTAGCCCTCTTTGAGGAACACTGCATTGTGTGCTCCAACCATATCAAGATTAATCCCATAACGAGCTTGGTAATTGGCCACGTGCTTATGGGTAGCCCAGTACTGACTACCGAGACAATAGGAATTTTCATAACCCGGCTTGCCATAATCTTCCGCATCCCAAAGAATGATATCAACTCCAATCGTA
Organism: Bacteroidia bacterium; assembly: GCA_045106675.1. Classification (GTDB taxonomy): domain Bacteria; phylum Bacteroidota; class Bacteroidia; order J057; family J057; genus JBCAWW01. The sequence goes on along the minus strand of JBGCFA010000340.1, from coordinate 7,652 downwards.
GGAGCTTGTGCTTGAAAAAGTCTTGCCATTTCAAGTAAGACTCCTACCCCACTCCCGCCATCGTTGGCGCCCAAGATGGGTTCTTGTTTCCTTTCATCGTCTTGATCAGCAATGGGCCGTGTATCCCAATGGGCACTCAGGATAATGCGATTAGCCAGTTCAGGCTTATAGGAAGCGATGATGTTATAGGCTTGTAGCGGCGTACCATCATAGGCTCTCACCACGGTTTCTTGTACACGTACCTTGGCACCATAGTCCTTGAACTGCTGAGCAAGCCACTTCGAACACATTTTGTGAGCCGCACTATTTGGTACCCGAGGGCCAAAAGCGACTTGCTTGGCGACAAAGGCAAAAGCAGAGTCTGCATTGAATTCAGGAGTAATCATTACTGCTGCTGGTTGGGGCTTTTGAGCGGGTGGGTCAGTAGTTTCACTACCACAGGCAAAAAAGAAGAGTATCAGCCCAAGGCCGATACTCTTAAATGTTATATGATGAATTGTCAACATGTTTTATCCTTCAAAGTGCCATTCTGTACTGCCGGCATTGTCTTCCAGCTTAATGTTCATCGCATTGAGGCGATCGCGAATCTTATCGGCTGCGCCCCAATTTTTCTCTGCACGAGCGTCAGTCCTAAGTTCTGTAATAATGCCCATTAGGCCATCTAGCAATTCTCCGCCGCCTTCTTCCTCTGCCTCTGACTTCAAACCGAGCCAATCTTGGAAGACCTCTAACAAATCAGTTTTAAACTGAATAAAAGTCTCAGGATTAACGGAGAAGGGAGCGCTTTGGTCTTTGAACAACTGATTGATCACCGGCAAAGCATCAAAGATACGAGCAATTGCTCTAGCAGTATTGAAATCATCATCCATTGCGACTCTCGCGTCTGCAATAAAGGACTTCAAGTTTTGCTCAGCAGCATCGTTTACAGCCACTGGCCGCTTATGAGGATCTATTTCCCCCAATCGCTTTAGTGCTTCTCCAATCCGCTTCAATCCTTTTTCGGAAGCTTGTAAAGCTTCATTAGAGAAATCAAGCGTAGAGCGATAATGTGCCTGTAAGATGAAAAAACGAATGGTCATCGGACTATAAGCCTTTTCTAGCAGATTGGCCTGCTTGACCTCTGACCAATGTTCGCCTTTATAAAAGCCTCCTAATGAAATTGCATTGCCGAGGGACTTGCCCATCTTTTGCCCTTCATAGGTGATCATATTGTTGTGGAGCCAGTATTTGGCTTCATCATGCTGCTCAATAGGCAAATTGCAATTGCAAGCGTTGGACTGAGCGATTTCGGCTTCATGGTGCGGAAAGAGCAAATCCATTCCACCACCATGAATATCATATTTAGTACCGAGATACTTGGTACTCATGACAGTACATTCGATATGCCAGCCGGGAAAGCCGGGTCCCCAAGGAGAATTCCAGCGCATGATATGTTCAGGCGAAGCCTTCTTCCAAAGAGCAAAGTCAGCTGGATGGCGCTTTTCGCTAGCTCCTGCGAGATCATCTCTCGATTCAGAAAGCATATCCTCAATATTTCGTCCAGATAGCTTGCCGTAGCCAAAGTCCTCATTGTACTTAGGGACATCAAAGTAGATGGAACCATTGCTTTCGTAAGCATAGCCGTTGGTCAAAATCTGTTGCACAGACTCAATCTGCTCAGAGATGTGCCCTGTAGCCCTTGGCTCAATACTTGGCCGCTCAACATTGAGGGCTGTCATATCAGCGATATAAGAATTGAAATAGAGCTGAGCCACTTCCATGGGTTCTAGCTGCTCTAAACGTGCTTGTTTTTCCACTTTACTTTCTCCTTCGTCAGCATCATTGACTAAGTGGCCAACATCCGTAACATTGCGTACATAACGGACTTTATAATCACTCGCTTTGAGATAGCGAAAAACAGTATCAAAGGTAATAGCCGAACGTGCATGCCCTAGGTGAGCGTGCCCATAGACAGTTGGACCACAAACGTACATCCCCACGAAAGGAGGATTGAGGGGTTCAAACTTTTCTTTTTGACGGTTAAGGGAATTGTATACCTGAAGGGATGACATGTATATAGAGGATTCTTGAGACTAAGAGAATATGCAAAAGATGATGGTAGTTCTAGGTATAAACCTGAACGGGCAAAGATAGCAGAAAATACGAATTAAGGGTATGCTATGATAGGATAATATCCGCTGGGGTAGCTGGCGCTAGCAACAACAGTGTAATGACACAATATGGCGGATGAGAAATTGCATATCAGCTTAGTTACGGAAATCTAGGGGGAAGGTTCAGCTTTGAGACGAAACGTTCCCAGCAGGGGGAAATGATCAGAGATAGCACGAGGAAAGCGCTCACAACGCAATGCTTCGACCTCTGGGGAATAATATAGATAATCTAATCTCATGCCCCAGTTGCCTCCACGACGCTTCATTGGAAAAGTCCAGCCACCGCCTACTCCTTTGGTCAAAAAAGCATCTGAAAGACGACCACGATACATGCGAGAGAGACGAGAATGGGAGGGTGCATTAAAATCACCCGCTAGAATCACAGGATAAGGACTCGCGTCTATAGCAGCAAAAACCTTGTCAAACTTTGCTTCTTGTCGCCACAAGACTCGCTTTATCTGTCGAAAAAAAGCTTTCGTCTTGTTGAGTCGTCCGTCAGCACTTCTCATCACCGTAACAAATTGAAATGAACTCATATGAAGATTGGCGATGTTGATTGGCCCCTGAGGGGTTTGGATAGTAGTCATCATACCGCTATTCACTTCTTCTTCAGGTAGGTATAATGTATCATTAGCCAAAATCGGGTAACGAGAAAAAACAGCAATGCCATGGATATGAGAGTGCAAATGCAAAAAGTGATAGTAAGGCAGGTCTAACTGATCAGAAAAATAGCTAATAGCCTCCTTGCTTTCGCCAACTTGAACGTTGCGAAATTCTTGAAAAGCGATAATATCGGGATCTAGTTCTTGGATTAATTTGATCACCTTACCGACCTTTTGACTCGTCAAACGGAAAGCGCCGAGATTATATGACAATACCTTCAGTTGCTCAGGAGTCTCCACGAGCGCTGGCTGATCAGATCGTATATTTTGGCTGATGACTAGGCAGGATAAACCCAAAAACAAAGCGCAAAGCCCCGCCCAAAACCACCGGGCCTGGAAAAGGGAAATAATCAGGCCGATAGTGTATAAGACACTAAGTCCCACTAAGAGGGGGCTTAAGACTTGTAACCATGGCACAAATGAAAGGGGCAGCCAAGGAGACAGAAATATCCCTAAGCCTAAGACCAAAATACTCAACAAGAAAGTCCAGCTTGTAAGGCTAAAAACAGTTTTAATCCTTCGAGCCATCTTTCGTGTTCGATGCTTTGAATAAGAGTTCTTTTTCTTCCCTACTCAGCGAATCATAACCGCTAGCGTGGATTTTTTCGAGGATTCGGTCTACCATTTCTTCTGGGACACTATTGCCATCTTCGGCAGTTACGATCTTGGTTTTCGTGGCAACCTGCTTATCTCCTCCATTATTCCAGTTTTGGGGATTGGAATACTTAACTTTCATACGAGGCTTTTTCTCCTCTTTGTAAAAAGACCAAATGATCTCAGTTACATCAGTGCCATTTCGCATGAGATAAACGTTGAGATAGCCCAAGCCTCCAGCAAGCAATACAGCAAAGCCTAATGGAGTAAAGAGACCACTAGAGACCCAGATAAGGCCAAAAAAGATCAAACCAACGATTCGAATCTCTACTTGACCAAACAAAAATAGTCTGATCGGATATCTTGGTACCAGCGTTATCGAAGAGATCATCAATAGGATCATCAGAGGTATAATCCCTCCTACATAAGATCCCTGACGCGACCAACGTTGGATTTGGCTGTCAACATAGGTTTTTGCTTCTTCTGAAGTTTCCTCAGTTACAGCGGTATCGCTGCTAGTTTCTGCTTGATCGATACTCGTAGCACTTTCTTCTTGAGGATTATTAGAATCAGTAATTTCTATAGCCTGAGGGGCATCACTACCAATCAACCTAACAGTCGAATAGGTTACAGTCAACAGACCAAGTAATGGAATCGCCAACATAACTAAGCGGCGAGTACGAGTATCATTGAGAAATTGCTGATGGATACGCCCAAAGGTAAAGAGCATCATTCCACCAAATAAGATCGTCAAAAAACTAAACGAGCTATAGAAAAACGGCCAAGTCACCAGGCTCCAAGGCTGCCAAATCAAATCTTGAAAACGCGCTGGAAGCGTCATATACAAGATAAATTCATCATAGTTAGCAGGCCCAATGGCGAGCGCCACTATCCCTTGAATCAACAAGCCGGCTGCCATAAAAAGCAGTATCCAAGCTGTTGTTTGGTACATCCCAAGGAAATTTCTTATTCGATCTTGAAAATCCATTTGCTATTATTCGACATTCTCACTGATAAAACAACACAGTATCGTCAATAGTGTTACGTTACTTAGGCAAAAAAGGTAGATACTTCTCTGCATAAAAATATATGACTGCTCCAAGCATTCCCATTAAGTGTCCAAAATGAGAGATGCCACCCATACTACCATAGCCACGTAACTCAGCCAATACTAATACAGCTGAAATCACCGCAATACCAATGGCGAACTTCTTAGCCTCAAAGGGAGGCAGAAAGAAAAAGCTCAATGGGGCTCGTGGATAGATATAGGCAAAGGCAGTAATCACTCCTAGAATTGCTGTGGAAGCACCCAAAACTCTATAGGGAGAAGGGTCAAAAAACATTATCAAAATACTAGCTACCACACCAGTAAAAAGATAGAATGACAAAAACCGCTTACTCCCTAAAGCTGACTCAACAGCAGGGCCAAGACTAGCCAATGCAAGCATATTAAATGCAATGTGCATGGGGGATTGATGGCTAAAGAAACTAGTCACGATCTGAGCTGGCTTGAATCCAAGGCCATCAGAAAAGACCGCTCTTTGCCAGATTGGGCCTACTTTATAAAGCAAAAAATATGAATCCATAAAATGGAGCATCTCAGCTGTTGAGACAAACCAAACGATGAAAACTATCACATTGATGATGACCAAATTTTTGACCACCGGCGTTAAACGCATCATATTATATTTCTTATCGAAAAAACTGTTCCAATTCTTGCATACTCAGCACTTTGAATGTTGGACGACCATTGGGCGCAAATCCCGGAGCCTCACAACGAAACAAAGCATTGACCATGTTTTTCATCTCTATACTACTCAATTTATGCGGGGAAGTTACGGCACTTCGATATGATACAGCCTTCGCAATCCCTTCAAAAATCTTACTTTCTACCTTCGTTTGACCCATTTGTTTGAGGTCATCCAATATCTGAGCAAAGATCGTTTTTACTTTGGACGTGGCAATCTCCGTGGGGACACCATATACAATCAAGGTATTTTTACCGAATTCTTTGACTTCAAAGCCTAATTTCGCAAAAATATCTACCGCAGTCATCAATAATTGATAGTCAGCGGCAGAAAACTCCATCGTTTGCGGAAACAATAATTGCTGTGATGCTAGCTTTCCCCCTTCTCGGGAACGCAAAAAACTTTCATATAAAATCCGCTGATGGGCCAAGTGTTGATCTATGACTAGCAAATCAGGGCCTTTTTGCGTGATGATATAGCGCAATTGATGCTGTACCAACAATGTATCCTCTTTGACATGTTCCGCCTTTGCTTGAGCTTTTTGCCCAAACAGATCTTCCTGCTTACGCGCTGTCTCCGAATCTGTTTTTGCAGGACGAGATTCTCCTTTGTAAAGATGGTCCCAATCCTTTGGAGAGACCGTTTTTTGTTGGGGAAGTTGGAAGCTTTGTTTTTTTCCTATGCTAGGTTCAGCCCCTGGCGAACGCGCCGGTTGAGAGCCATAAATTGCAGCTTTCAAATCAGCATCCGTAAAGTCAAACTCAGGAGCATTCTCGATCGTACCTAATGCTCGCTTTACAACCGAATGCAAAAGGGCATAAATCGTCTGCTCATCATCAAACTTAACCTCTGTCTTCGTCGGGTGAATGTTGATATCAACATGTACCGGATCGATCTCCAAAAAGATCACATAAAATGGATAACGATCTCGTGGTAAGAAAGCTTCAAAAGCAGTATAGACCGCATGGTTAAGATAGTTACTGCGGATATAACGCCCATTGACGAAGAAAAACTGCTCTGAGCGATTTTTACGATAGATTTCAGGCAACCCAATAAAACCACCAATACGGACATAGCCCGTGGTTTCCTCAATCTCACGCATCTTGCCCCTTAGTTCTGTCCCAAACAATTGTGCGATACGCTCTTCTTGCTCTGTTTGAGACAATTGATAGACTGAGGTCTCATTGTGGATGAGACTAAGGTGCACTTCAGGATGCGCCAAGGAAATCCTTACAAATTCATTGAGAATATGCCGTGTTTCGACCGGATTAGATTTCAAGAAGTTCCTCCGTGCCGGAACGTTAAAGAATAAGTTTTTGATTTCAAACATCGTTCCCGGAGGGCAAACGACTGCTTGTTGAGCTTCAAAAGTGCTTGCTTCTATTTGTGTCTCAGTACCTAGCTCAGCATCATGTAAGCGAGTACGCAGGCGTACCTGAGCCACCGCTGCAATACTAGCCAAAGCCTCCCCTCGAAATCCCAAAGTGCGGATCGCGAAAAGATCTTTTTGATTTTTGATTTTTGAAGTGGCGTGCCTTTCAAAACACATACGCGCATCCTGAGCAGACATACCACAGCCATTGTCCGAAACTCGAATGAGTGTCTTGCCTGCGTTTTTGAGTTCGACTTCTACTTTGGTGGCCCCTGCGTCTATAGCATTCTCCAATAACTCTTTGATCACCGAGGCGGGCCGTTGAACTACTTCTCCCGCTGCTATCTGATTGGCTATCGCATCGGGCAACAATTGGATCAGGTGCTGCATAAGAACAGCAAAATACAAAAGAAAAACGCAAGTTCGTCACCCATCCGCATGAATGTATTTGATATAATTGCTAAGAAGGAGCAGCTTCTCTTTATACTACCAAACAGAAGACTTATGGTTCGACTTTACCTATTACTCATACTAGCTGTTTGTCCGAGTCTTTTGATGGCTCAAAGAGGACTCTCTCGCAATGTGGTTTATCTAGAGGCATTAGGCTTAGGCACCTATTATTCGTTCAATTATGAGCGCAATGTTTATCTCAGCGAACCCCTTCGTTTGGGCCTTAGGGCGGGATTAGCGCCTTGGAATGTTGAGGACACTTATTTTACTTCGGTTCCCCTTGGCGCTCACTTGATCTATGGTAAGTCTGCCCATCGTCTAGAAATGGGGATGGGACTCTCCTTCCGTTTTAAAACTGCGATCAACTCAGGAGCCATTCAATATCACAAATGGGAGAAACTAGCTCCGGCCAGAATCGGCATGCTCATTGGCTACCGCTATCAACAACCAGAGGGAGGATGGATGTTCCGATTGGGTTATCAACCCTTTATCAATGGTTTCATCGAAGCCAATGGATATGTCCGTGCAGGATATGTGCACTGGTTAGGGGTAGCGTTCGGCTACGCCATCCCCTACTATCGCCGGCGTATCGATCATGACTAAAAAATATCGCAGGAACTCATTTTGGGGAAAACGCTCTGGCGTTCCGCGCAGCGGCGGTCATAAAAAAAGCGCT
>JBGCFA010000034.1:0-2647 GCA_045106675.1 Bacteroidia bacterium | reverse complement strand
CTTCAACAAAAGGAAATTCAACCCCCTCAACAGCAGAAACCAATTGCTTGGCCAGAGCCGGGCGGTGTTTTTCAATCAAATAACCCGCATTGAATCCTTCTAATACTTCTTTACCTTCATCCATTATCTTTCTCTTTTGGGCTGTTCTCAATGAAATTTAGGTAAGCGTCCGAGCAACCCCATCTATGTTGCCCCTGAACTGCTTTGTAGCTTTGTGTGGAATTAAAGTTACAAAGAAATGGGATATTCGAAAAGACGTACTCATCAAGAGTGGGCTATGATAGTGGATGCCCAAGCCCAGAGCGATCAGAGTATCAAGACCTTTTGTGAGGAGCAAAATATCAATGCAGGTACCTTTCATTATTGGCGGGCCAAATTGCGTCAATCAGATAAGCCAGCAGAGGGCTTCATCACCTTGCATACACAGGCATCCACTTCGGGCGTACTCTTGCTGCGTTGCGGTGGGGGATTAGAACTGGAGCTTCCCGGCGATTATCCGGCTTCCGCTTTGAGCCAACTAATCCGAGATTTACGATGCTGAGTTTTTCCAGTAAACAGCGCTACTTTTTGTACCGAGGTGCCACCGACATGCGCAAGAGTTTCAACGGTTTAAGTGGCTTGGTCCGAACTCACTTTACTCATTCCTTACTAAGTGGAGATGTATTCATTTTCTTGAACCGCCGCCGAGATCGGATCAAACTCCTGATGTGGGATGTTAGTGGCTTTGCCATTTATTACAAACGCTTGGAGGGAGGCACCTTCGAATTGCCCCTTTGTTCGAGTGATCAAACTAGCCTGGAGTTGAGTTGGTCAGAACTGGTGATGCTACTAGAAGGCATTGAATTAAAGAGTGTAAAAAGGCGAAAAAGATATAAGAAAAGTGGCTAATTTTTGAAGCCTTTTTTGTATCTTGTACAGGTGAAAGTAGCAGAATTACAAGCTGAAAATGATGCACTTAAGCAAGAGCTGGTGCGTCTCAAAAAAGACAATGAAGAGCTTCACCAAGCCCAGGCTCGGCTAAAGTTCCAGCTGGCTGAATTACAGCGTCTGATCTTCAGCAGCAAGTCTGAACGCTATGTGCCACAACCCCAACAAGTCCCTAATCAACTTAGCTTCGACTTCGGCGAACTTTCTCCCATTGATCAAACCGTAGAAGAGCCTGGGAATGAAGAAAAACAAGTAGTTACCTACGAGCGAAAAAAAGGCAAGCATCCAGGCCGCCATCCCATTCCTGATCATTTACCTACCCAAGAAGTACGTATCGAACCTACAGAGGATGTCAGTGAGGCAGAGCATATTGCCGATACCATAGTAGATACCCTGGACTATACCCCCGCTAGTCTAATCCGACGGCGGTATATCTTTCCTCGCTATGTCAAGACCGAGACTAACGAGCAAGGGGAAGAACAAACGGTGATTATTCAGGGGCGTATGCCGTCTCGGCCACTGCCCAAAAGCATTGCTGAAGCAGGTTTGTTAGCCCATCTGATCGTCTCTAAGTTTGTTTATCACCTGCCTTTTTACCGTCAACGTCAACAGTTCGAACAGCTTTATAAAGTCAAACTGGCTAAAAGCACGGTCAATGATTGGTTTGCAGGAGTATGTGCTTTGCTGGAGCCACTATATAATCGGCTCAAGCAGAAAGTGGTAGACTGTGATTATCTGCAAGCTGATGAAAGTCCCATTCGCGTACAAGACAACACCAAATCTGGTAAGACTCATCGAGGCTACCAATGGGTATATCAGGCCCCATTGGAGGGTTTGGTGCTATTCGATTATCAAAAAGGGCGGGGAAAGAACGGTCCTAAGACTATCCTATCCGATTTTAGCGGTAAGCTGCAAACGGACGGCTATGTGGTGTATGACAAACTGGTCAAAGGACTCACCCCTATCAAACTGGTAGGCTGTATGGCTCATGCTCGCAGATACTTCTTCCAAGCCAAAGATGCTGACCCAGAAGCCGAAACGGCACTAGCCTATTTTACCCAGCTATATGATATCGAGCGTAACTTACGAGAAGCCCAGGCCAGTGCCGAACAAATCAAGGAGGCTCGTCAGCAAAAAGCTTTGCCAATATTGAATACGCTTTTTGACTGGGCTGGCAAGCAACAAAAACAGGCTCTACCCAAATCTCCTCTCGGCAAAGCCATTTATTACTTGCTACAGCGGCGGGAAAAACTCATGGCTTACTGTGAGGACGGTCGCTTGCAAATCGACAATAATTTAGTAGAAAACTCCATCCGTCCTCTAGCCCTAGGCCGAAAAAATTATCTCTTCGCTGGATCGCATGAGGCTGCTCAGCGCATTGCCATGATGTATTCCTTTTTTGCCTCCTGGAAAAAACAGAACGTCAATCCATACCGCGGGATAAAAGTCGTACTGGACCGGATACCCGAGCATCCTATTAATCAAATTGAAGAATTGTTGCCTGGAAAGTGGGTGAGAAATCTAGACACGTAGTTGCTCGGACGCTTACAGTATTAGAACGTCTATTTTTAACTACTGATTGCAAGATACATATCTGATTTATAGATTTTTATCACCAGTATTTACCAATAGAATTGATTCAGGATAATCAAATCCACAATCACTTTGAGCGTTTCCCATTTCCAATTGTATATCCAATAGAGAGTGTAATATTGCTATT
>JBGCFA010000339.1:0-2507 GCA_045106675.1 Bacteroidia bacterium | reverse complement strand
GACAGAGCTTACGATCATTGCGGGTGAGGACGTCGTAATTGGGGCAACTTTGGCAACCTTTCCAAAAGGAATCATCAGTTGTCAACTCAGAAAAGGTAACCGGTTTATAGCCTAGTTCTGAATTGATTTTCATGACGGCTAGGCTAGTGGTGATCCCAAATAGCTTGGCTTCGGGATATTTTTGCCGAGAGAGCTCAAATGCTTTGGCCTTGATTTTTTTGGCGAGGCCATGCTTGCGGTAATCTGGGGCCACGATGAGTCCCGAATTGGCTACATATCGATGATGATCCCAAGTTTCGATGTAGCAAAAACCCGCCAAATTTCCGTCTTGCAGGGCAATAATCGCCTTGCCTTCTTCCATTTTGCCTAAAATATAGGCTGGCTGGCGTTTGGCGATGCCAGTACCACGTGATTTGGCGGCTTCTTCGATGACCATACAGATCTCGGATGCGTAGGGATAGTGCTGTTCACCAGCAACGAGGACATCAAATTTCATGACAATGGGAAAAAGAGTTTGAGAATTGGAAACAAAAAAAATCACAGGTTCGCCAATGGGACCTGAGATATATAAATCAATGATTTACAGGAATGACGAGGGGCCGGGAAGGATTATCTCCTTCGGTTCCTTATACGCCTGGTGCCAGCTACTTCCGGACGGAAGTTCGCGGGGGTAAGCAAAATGATATGTGCTGACACTGGGTTCATATTGGGCGTAAAGATACAAATCTCTTTCAATTTGCAAACGAAAAAATCAAGTGGAAGGTTTGGAAGGCCCAATATAGCAAGCCAATGTAGAATATTGAAGGAGTCCTTGAGCCTTAGATACTCTCCCGCGTTCCGCGAAGCGGAGAGAGAACGGATCTCTAGGGAATACTCCTGCGAAATACTATATTCAAATATGGCATGGTTCAAAAAGAAAGCAGTATGTGTTCACTGTAACACCAACAAAACCAGAAGGGAATTCGAAGGGAGTCCTATCTGTCCGGAATGTGAAATTGAGATCCGAATGGGACGAGAAGAGATTCGTAATTGCCCAATAGATGGTCAGGAAATGCTTAAAGAACAGTATCAAGAGATCATCATTGACCGATGTCCAAGATGTAAGGGCGTCTGGTTGGACGGTGGTGAACTGCAAGCCCTCAAAGAAAGCGGAGACGAAGAAATGGCGGCTGGCATGGTAATGGGGATGATGATGGACTAGATCACGGCTTGTCTTATGAAATTTGAAGGAAAAGTGCTCATTATCGGGGCAGGAGTTGCGGGGATTTATGCCGGTCATGTCCTCTCTCAAAAAGGAATCGATTTTCAAATCTTAGAAGCCTCTGACAGAATCGGAGGCAGGCTAGGGAAATTAGGTGGTTTTGCTGACTATCCCCTCGACTTGGGTGGAGAATGGCTGCACGGCAAGAAGTCTCTCATGGGGAAGTTGGTGAAAGAGACGGGAACCCATATCAGCAAGGATAAAAGTAAAGAGCGCTATTGGTTTCGCAAGCAGTTGGTGAAGGAAACACCAGTCGATGTTTGGGAGCTTTTTGAAGAGGAAAATCTACCGGATATGTCTTATCTGGACTATAGCGTTCAGCAAGGCTTAAAAGATGAATATAAACATATCGTAGAAGCAGTGGCAGGGGATTTTGGGGCGGCAGCAGCTAATGTGTCTGCTTATTGGAAAATACGTGAGGAGCGAAAATGGAGCTCAGGAAACAAGGATTATAAATTTTCTCAGACCTATTTTGACTTGGTCGCGAGACATTTGGCAAAGCCAATTTTGAACAGGATTCAATTGAATACCGCGATCACTCAAATTGATTATCGCGGCAAGCAGATTGAGCTTAAAGATGCTTCTCAAGCTTCTTACTCTGCCGACAAAGTGATCATTAGCGTTCCTATTCCGATCTTACAGGATGGAGATATTGAGTTTGTTCCGGCCTTGCCAAACGCCAAAGTCGCTGCCTTTAACAAAATCGGCATGGATGCAGGCATGAAGGTCTTTTTGAAATTTTCGAAGAGATTTTATCACGAAAATATCATTGGCGGAAAATACTCCGCAGCCTATGCTGACGAACAAATCGGCAAGGCTGGTCAAGATCATGTATTGATGGCTTTTGTGATGGGTGAACAGGCTAGCTATCTCAGCGGTCTGCCTAGCGAACAAGCGATTGTAGAAACTCTATTAGCGGAACTAGATGAGATGTATCAAGGCAAAGCCAGCAAAACGTTTATGGATGCATACGTGATTGACTGGACTAAGGAACCGTTTATCAGAGGAGCTTATTCTTATAGCACTGTCGGCATCGGGGATGCCCGATCTATCGCCGCTCAATCAGTGGATGATAAATTATTTTTTGCTGGCGAGGCGATGAATTTGAACGGGCACCATCAGACTGTGCATGGGGCTGCGGAGACAGGACTAGGAGCGGTGCGACAAATACTGGGATAAGGAGCTTTGGCACATAAAAAAACCGATCCCCATTGCTGAGAATCGGCCATTTACTGCTCTCTCCAGA
>JBGCFA010000338.1:0-24691 GCA_045106675.1 Bacteroidia bacterium | reverse complement strand
ACCCTCTATGACGCAATTCGTAATCCGACAATGATTTGCGATCATCTTATCGTTTATCGCGAATTCGATGACCGAACCCTGAGGGGAAAAGCCATTGCTAAAATGCAATCCATCCACAACCAGATACTCTCCTCCCAATCTTAGATTAGATTCTCCCTGAATTAGGACTTTGCCCGGAGTCTCAGCACGTAGGGTGATAGATTGATCTTTGGTGCCTTTGGCAGCAAACTTTATGTTTAGATCTTTCCAGATTCCGTTGCTTAGAATGATTTCATCACCAGGTTTAGCGGTCTCTATCGCTTGTTGCAAGGCGGCTGCATCATGTACCATCAAACTGTTAGTAGAAAGTGTATCTCTACAGGCAATCAATAAGCAGAAGATGCTCAAGAGCAGGAATATTCTTTTCATCATTTGAGTTTTTTAGCCGTTTCGGCCTCGGAAGATAGAAATAAAGAGAATACGAAACCTAGAGGAGTGCTGCTGGGAAAAGGAGATGAGATGGGGGAGTAAGAGCGAAAAAACGTCCATTTGTAATGGTTCCCAAAACATGGCGATTCCTTGTTCTATTCGGAGATGATAATTAAATGTCGAATTCATTCTGAAAAACAAAAATCCCTGATTAACATCATGTTAACCAGGGATTTTATGAAAATTTCGTCTATTATTTTACCACTTTAAATACTTCAAAGCGATCTCCATTGCGCACCTTGAAGAGATAGATACCTGCCTCAAAAGTACTCATGTCGTAGTCGAATTGAGCTTCACCTACGCTCATGCGATCTACTTCTTGACCCGTCAGGCTATAAACGATGATTTCGTTTTGGCCCTGCGGTAAGGCTATATGTAGGATATCAGTGACCGGATTGGGATAGTACTTGACGTTCAGCGCAGCTGTGGGTCCATCAATGCTTACCGGATCAGCCTTGCAACTACCGATCTGATAGCTGTTTTTGTTCTCAGAGTTATTGCGTTCGCCTTGGCCGGGATAAGTGTAGGTATAGTAAAAATAGATGGTCGAACCCTCACTCGCATTGAGTTGGAAGGGGACATTAGGTGTTACACCGTAGCCCGGTAGCAAACTCACATCAGTGCCATAGTAAAGGATACAAGTTGGATTGCCCATACCCGCTAGTGAGGGGATGAAAGTCAAGGTCGGATTGTTGTCGGCATCCGAAAACTCATATGAGAAATCCCCATTGAAGGAAGTGCCTTTACAACTTGGTGCTTCGAGAACGCTGATGTGAATGGTCTTGGAAGTCGTTTTACTGCTATCATCGTCAGTAGCAATGGCAGTAAGCTCGTACTCGCCAATCGCAGGCATCCAATTAGCGACGAAAGGAACTTGAGTGCTGCTACCGATGAATACGCTATCCGCATAAAAATCTACCCTTTCTACGGTTCCGATCAAGTCTGAGGCCACGGCTGAGATATCAATGCTGGCATCTTCGAGGAAGGTGGCGTTGTCCGAAGGAGAAAGAATCGAAACCTTGGGCGGCACTTGGTTGCTCGTATTCGAAATGATGTAAACTTCGTCTATGTCGCTATAGCTTCCGTTATCTACACGGACTTGGACCAGATAGACGCCCTCCTCCAAAGTAGAGATCGTAGGCTGTGCGATATTGGGATCTGAAAAAGTCAAAGTCGAAGGACCGTATATCTGGGTCCAACTATAAGTCAAAGGATTATTGCTCGGATCGCTACTCATACTTGCATCCAAAGGACTGCTGTCTAGCGGCAGTTGGACGAGGATATTGTCTCCGGCATCTGCGATCGGTTGGTCGTAGTTGAGGGGCGCATCGTAGGCAAATGTCATTTTCCCGAGGTTAAATTCACCTTGCTCAAAGGCCACTCTCAAGATTTGTTGCCCACTTTTGAGGGGGACAAAATTGATCGTTTGGGTCGCCCAAGTATCCCAATCACCGGTATAACCGATATTGATCGGGGAAGTGATCGTATCGCCGTCCGACAATAGTAAAAAAGGTCCACCACCCGCATTATTGCCACTGGCATAGCGAAAACTCAGGTCATAAAAACCCGCTTGCTGGACATCTACCGTATATTCCAGCCATTCTCCGGAATTGATAAATCCGACGGTGGCCCCTTCATTACCGGCTAAGGCTGCATCGACATATTCGTTTTCTCGGTAGCCGCCATTATTACTGCTGCTCGCATCATTGTAGGAGATGCCTTGTCCTAGACCTCCTTCAAATAGATCATAATTTCCTGCTTCAATCTCACCTGGTATTGCCACCGGATAGCCCGCATAAGGCAATTGATCGCCGACGATGACATTGACGAGATTGCTCAAGTTGAAGTTGACCCCATCGTATATTTTGGCATAAAAGAGGTGGCTCCCGACCGTCAAATCCGTAGCATCAAAGACAAATGGTGCTTGGCTGACTTGGCCGAGGAGACTGTCTCCATCAAAAAATTCTACATTGGTCGGTACGCCGCCTTCAACCATCAGATCAAGGCTCACTTTACCGCCAGGATAGGCCGCAGGAAAACTAGAAGCAAGCGTTCCGCGCAGCGATATGTCTAAACTCGTACGCATGCTCGCTGGCGGCACTGTAAGCATATAACCATCTGAATAAGTAACGTCCAAAGTATCGGATCCATAGTTATGGGCGACATAGATCCTTTGGCCAGCCTTGCTGAACGTGGCGGCTAAAGGGCTGTTGGCCGTAACGGAGGTGTCGATCTGGCCGAGACTATTCATAGCGTGTAGCCAGTGATAGGTCTGCGCATCAGAAACACCAAATTTCAATTCGCGCTCAGGATATGAATCATAAAGCTCAATCGCTTTGGCTGGATCGATGAAAGCGAGATATTCCCACATGATGTCATGCCAGAGATTGACATTGGCTTCGTTGCTGAGGATACCCGTGTTTTGGGCGATTTCGTTCCAAAGCTTGCGCGCGTAAGTCGTATCCTGTCCTAGATAGAGCGAGCCGCCGTGGATCGGATAAAGTTCGATGCCATAAGATGCCGCGATATCGCTGGTCCAAAAAGTACCATTGTCATAGCTATTGCCCCAAACGCGAGAGACGAGACTGTATTGTTGACTCGGCTGGAAGTTGCGCTCCTCGGTATCGAACCAATACTCTTCAATCGCGGCTTGCTCGGTAGCATAAAGGTAGATGCCCAAATCGCGGATCGAATCATTGCCGGTGACTGAACCCCAGTGGATCAAAGAGGAGTTGAACTGCATACTCTCTGAGGTGGATTCTTGGTCATTGCCCTGCGGGAACGAGGCGAATCCATTGGCCCAGCAGTGTCCGGCATAAGGACTAAAATTGCGGAGTAAAGGAAACATCGGATCGTCGCGCGTAGGACAAGCCGCATCTCTGATCAAAAACTGGATCATATCGCCCCACTGATTGACCCAACCGGGTTCAAACTGCTCCAAAAAGGCGGCTGCATGGATAAAGTAGCCCCAATGAAAGTGGTGGTCATTGATATTGCCATCTTGGCCGTGGCCAGCTGGATAGCCGATCATGGTGGTCCAATCTTGATTATAATAAAAGATAAAGGCGACCTCAGAAGCTTCGGCAGTGAGCCAATCTTCGAGTCGCTCCTTGACGGTTGCGATCATCTTGTCTCTCGCAATCGTATCTCCTGTCAAGTCAGCGATGCGCGCCGTTTGGATGAGACGATTCATCATCTGGCCTTCATTGTAAGAGTCGGTCCAAGTGCTGAGACCATCGTTTTGGAGAGATTGAGTCTTGGTAGCTAGTTGTGCTGGGCTAAAGCCCTCGCTATAGTAATCGACATAAGGTAGCGTTGGCAAAATGCCGTAATAGCGATAATTGACGCTAAAGCTATTGCCTTCGAGCATTTTTAGTTCTCCCCGCACGCTAGCATAAGAATATTGATTGGGAGTAGGGGAGGAGGGCGCGAGATGCGACCATTGGTGAGGCAAAAGGCCGATGAGCATATTGCTATCAGTGCCCTCTTTGACCTCGGTCGTTACGACGAAGTCGGTGCTGACGATAGAAGTGCTTTCGTCATAAGCCCAAGTGGTGGTGGTATTGGTTGGGAAAACGTAGGCGTATTTTTTGTATTCGTTGGCGACGGTGGTGATGTTGGCGGCATCGAGTGGGATAAAGGCCATCGACCAATAGTTTTCGCCATTGAGGGTGGAGGTATAAGTATTGCCGCTTTGGGTCCAAACGCTACCAGTAGGTGCATAAACCGCAAAGTCAGCGCCATTACGGGCGTCTGTGATAACGAGCATTTCGTTGTCGATGACAACAGAGCCTTGGTTGACCTTGATCTGAGCGACATCGGCTGTGGCCTTATTGAAATACAAAAAAGGCATGCCGATACCGGCGGTCGCTTGAAAATGATGGGTCGAATTGGCCCAATCCATCGTCAAGGTCCAATCGCTATAGTCAGCGACATTGGCGGCGGAGGCATTGAGGCCACTCACTCCGACCACGACAGGCAAGATATTGTCAATCACGCCCCAGGGGATGTAACTGACGACTAGGCCATCATTGACGGTTTTGAGGGTATAGGGATAATTGAAGAGATTGTCGGCGTGGGCGTTTTTGATTTTGGCGGACCACCAATCGTTGGTAGGGACGGGTTTGCCGACGGCATTGCCTGTGAGGTAAGGCGTGCCAGAAGGAAAAGCGTTCCGCCCGGCGGCATCTACCCCCGGAAAAGTGGTGGTATAACTACCGTTGCCAGCAGGAATAATCTGGGCCTCTAGCGTTCCGCGAAGGGGGGAAAGCAACAGACATAGCAGACTGATTTTGAATAAGATACGAAAGGCGTACAGCATAAGACTGAGTTTAGCGAGTAAATAGATCTGAAGGAAGGGAAATATCCTTAATCTAATATCATCATCGCGAAGCTCGGAGCCAAGGATTGAGAAATATGTGTAGTCAAGATGTAGTAGTTAGCGGCTTGCAAAGCGCTGGTATTTTAGCAAAATGCAAACCGCTAACACTTTGTTGGTGGCTAAGAGACTGTTTGAATTCGAAACGACAATCTCCCAAACAGTCTCTAAGCGTTGAAAAAGTGAATGGTTGATGTGGACCGCGGCCTCATTGATCGGTTCCGAAGTGCCGATCACAGCAGCTACGCCCATATCGCGGCACTCCTCAGGCTGTCGCTTCGAGGAGCATCCATTTATAAAGACCAATTGCAGACTCTTTTGCCGAGCCAAAAAGCTGACCAGACCTTGTCCATCGACTATATGTTGTTGGCCATCGGGCTTTTGTAACATGAGGCAATCGGCTCCTGCATACCCTCCGTAGTGAAAGATGGCGATTCGGTCCAAGTATTCGTCAAAGGTTTCCCAGAATTTGTTGAGATCCGTATCCTTAAGTGCTTTTTGTTCTGCCTTTGCGAACTAATACGATTATGCCATAAATCGCCATTCCCATGATCATCGCGATCATATGAGCTATAATCGTGATATAGGGCAGGGTGATCAAATAATAGATATTGGCGAGGATCACCGCAACCAAGGATAGCCATAGCATTTGCTTGATTAAGAGGCTTACTCCTTCTTGAGAACGATTGGCCTTAACTAAAAGTAGGATATTTAATCCAGCTAATGCACTCCAAATCAAAGAGATGCCGGATTCGTTCATCGAAAACCAAATCCAAATTTGTATAACAGTTTCGATAATGAGTACCCATACCCAAAAGTTACTGAGGATGGGTTTGTCTTTGGTGAGTAAGTGCGGCAACAGACAAAGGGCTAAAACCGCATAATTGATCGCAATATCGAGCAGATCGCCTCGATACGTAAAGCCGTCTACCAAAATCTGGAGAGATTCGTTCATGAGTGTGGGGATGAATGGGGTAGATCCTAATTAACAAAAAATAGGGAAAAAAGCGACGCTTTTCCAATCCGTAGTTGGGAACCCGTAGTCCGTAGTTGGTAGTTGTGGAGATCGGAAGTTCTTTGCTACTGACTCTCTCGCGTCGACTCAACTTTCCCGTTGTCATCCTGAGGAACTCGAAGGATCTAAAGTGCATTCTCTCCGCTTCGCGGAACGTTTAGTCAAAAGGCTCCTCGAATCCCTCGGAATGACAACAAGAGGATTATAGTATTTTGCCTAAACTTCCCTGTTGTCATGAACAGACAGCCCCGTTTGCCTCGATCTGTAGGGAGAGGCAGGATCTGTAGCATAACGGTATGAAATTATGCTGTGTGTGGCGGCGCAAAATCTTGCGCCGCTATCTCTATCATATCTTCACCCAGCGCTGTTCTTGATGACTTTGCAAAATAGCCTCGCATAGTACTACCTCTTTATGCCCTTGGGCAAAAGTCGGGTACATGGCCTCTTCGGCTGGTGTATCATTGAGGATCGCGTCATAAAAGGCGCGGAAGCACTGCTTGAAGGTATCGGGGAAGCCTTCGTTATGGCCACCGGGATAGTTGACAAAAGGAGCGACGCTATCATCTACTAGAGAAGGATCTTTAGGTAGGCTTTCGTTGGCGATGGGGCGATTGCCGATCCAGAGTTCGTTGGGCTGCTCGCTATTCCATGCCATGGCTTTTTCGGAACCGGAGATCTCATAGCGAAGGCAATTTTTCTTACCTGCGGTAACTTGAGAAACCCACAATGCGCCTTTGGCACCATTGCTAAATCGAAATAACACGCTGCCGCAATCTTCGGTATCAATGGCGACATCTTCCATCTCTTGTTTGGCCTTTTGCTTGCCGGAGAAGGTTTCGACTTCACCAATGGGACGTTTACGTATTGGATAAACGGTATTGAGGTCGGCAAATACTTCAGTTACTTCTAAGCCCGTCATTGAGGTGATGAGATCCATCCAGTGAGTACCGATATCCGCTACAGCGCGTAAGGCTCCCCCCTGATCGGCTAGTACTCGCCAATTGTAATCCGTCTCGTAAAGCAACCAATCCTGCACATAGCTTCCGACAATAGAAAACACTTTGCCAGCTTGTCCGGCTTGGATACGGGCTCTCGCTTCGAGATTGAGCGGATAAAAACGGAGATTATAATTTACGCCTGCGGCTAAACCGCTAGACTTTGCAAGGGCGACTAATTCTTCGGTTTCGGCAGAAGTCATGGCGAGTGGCTTTTCGCACATGACGTGTTTGCCAGCTGCGAGGCACTTTTTTGCCATCTCATAGTGGAGAACGTTCGGCACGGCCAGATGAACTGCTATCACCTCATCGTCAGCGAGCACTTCATCCATAGAAGCATAAGCCTTTTCGAGGCCGATGGATTTACGGGCTTTTTCGGAAAGTTCGGACGTATGGTCGAGAATGCCTTTGACACGGATGCCTAATCTGCGGAGTCCTTCTACGTGAACGGGGCCAATAAATCCGGCTCCAGCAACAGCGACGGTAATATTTTGGTACATAGCTTTGATTTGCCTAATGAGGTGATCGAAAAAGTAGTAGCTCAAATATAAGAGTCCCCAGCAAAGAATGGCCCTTTTGGAGTGAATTGGGGATTAGGATAGGGACATTTTAGCTTAAAGTATCAGTTTGGATTATCTGAGGTGGTTTTGGGGCCGCTGCGCGGAACGCGCTCTTTCGAAAGCCTTTAGGCTGAGAAATCTCAGAGGCACCAATCTATCAACCCAAGCGTTCTTCGAAGAAGAAATCTCAGATTCGGCAATCAGAATCAAGCAAGCGTTCTTCGAAGAAGAAATCTCAGACTCCACCATTGGAAAAAAATCTCAAGGTCTTTTTTCCGAAAGCTTTCTGGATCGGTCAGGATGATTATTTGATAAGTTTTGTTTTTCAGCCTCTCTCATGGTCCCCCTGATCGTAGCAGAGGGATCTACTCAATTCTGCCGCTTTGCGGAACGTTCATCTTGCGTCCCAATTAAGTTTTCAATATATGCTCCTTCATAACGTAATATACTCACACAACTCGACGGACAGATTCTAAAACTATAACTCAATGAAGTATCAAATTTCTGTTCTCTTTTTGGCGATCTTGCTGACTAGCAGTGGAATCGTCGTAGATGAAGACCTCAAGTATCTTAAGCAAAAACCACCTACGAAGATCCCCCAAGTTTTTGCGCCCAACATTATATCTCTGGAAGATGAGTATGAGTTTGGCTCTGTGTTCAATGAAGCGGGAACTGAGTTTTTTTATGGTGTGGATACCGGTGACAACTCGGTGATTCGCTATTCTAAGCTGGAGGGAGATCAATGGACAACTCCAAAGACTATTCTCGCCAGCGATCAATATGGCTTTAACGATCCATTTCTTTCGCCTGATGAGCAGCGTTTGTATTTCATTTCTCAACGATCTCAAGAAGGTTTTGGAGGCTATGATATTTGGTATGTGGAAAAAACGGCAAATGGCTGGTCAGAATCCATCAATGCTGGGGAAAATATCAATTCGAAGCGGAATGAATATTACATTTCATTTACCCATGATGGTACGATGTATTTTTCCTCCAATAAAGATGCATCGGAGAATAGTGGCGGGGACTTTGACATATTTTACTCAAAATATGTAGGCGGAGAATTTCAAAAACCCGTTGCGCTAGGCGAGGCAATCAATACCTCAAAGTATGAGGCAGATGTTTTCATCGATCCGAATGAATCCTATATTATTTTTTGTGGCAATCGTCCAGATGGTATGGGAAGGGGAGATATGTACATCAGTTTTAAAAATGCCGATGGGACATGGAGTCAATCCAAAAATATGGGCGCGCCCATCAATAGTAATGGTCATGAACTATGCCCCTTTGTTACAAAGGATGGGAAGTACTTCTTTTATACCAGCAATGAGGATATCTATTGGGTAAGCACGGAGATATTTGAGGATTATAGAGATGAATAGTAGCGGTATATCGCGATAAACCGCATCATCTATCATTGGAGGCTAGCGTACCATTTGCTAGTCTTAGGTTTCTCCTCGCCACTTGGAGGTTTCTCGCCCGATAGTTGGAGATTTCTCCTGCTGAGAACGTTGGGCTGAGCTAGTCTGATTGATACCTTGGAGATTTCTCCCTTCGGTTCGAAAGGGCGCGTTCCGCGCAGCGGCAACACTAAAAATCAAAAATATGAAAGCACTTATCCTACTAATGTGTCTCTTCTGCTATTCTTGCTCCTATGGACAAAGTTCTCAAAGCAATGAATTGCCTAGCGCATCATTGGCAGAAGCCGGTTTCAATAGCGACTCCATTGAAACTTTGATAGATAGAATAGCTGCTGTTCCTCAAAAAGACTTTAGAGGGATAGTAGTGATTAAAGATGATCATATCGTCGTAGAAGAGTACTATAATAGTTTCTGGCGAAATCACATCCATGACATCCGATCTGCCGGTAAAAGTATTACTGCTATGCTCTTAGGGGTAGCGATACAAGAAGGTTTCGTGCAAAATGTAGATCAGGATGTCTACTCTTTCTTCCCTAAAGAGAAGTATCCTGCGGTACACGAAGACTATAAAAAAATCAAGCTGATAGATCTCTTGAATATGGTTTCGGGCTTAGATGCTGATTCAGACGACTCTCGTACACCAGGCAATGCCGGAGAATGGATGGGAAAGGACGAATGGGTCCAATACATCCTTAGTATTCCATTAGCTCGTCAGCCCGGTAAAAAATGGATTTATGCAGATATCAACGCTGCAATAATTGGGGCTATCATCGAAGAAAAATCCGGTCTTAGTCTAAGAGATTTTGCGAAACAAAAGGTTTTTGATCCCTTGGGTATCAAAGAGTTTTACTGGTTTACCAATGCATCCAATCAAACAGTTGCTGCTGGAAATCTCTATCTGTCTACTTTTGACTTTGCGAAGCTAGGTTTGCTAGTGGCAAACAAAGGCAAATGGATGGATACCCAATTAGCCGATTTTGATTATATGAATCGCCTATTAAGCGAAGAGTCTGATGCCATAGGAGATTATAACCCTTTCGCTGATGGCTATGGAATGTTTTGGTATAGAGCAAAAAGAAATTTTGGCACCAAAGAAGTCGAATATCTCTGGGCCTCTGGAAATGGTGGGAATCATCTGATTATAGTACCGGAAGAAAATATGGTGATCGCCCTGACCGCTGGTGCTTATGGGCAATGGTACCCGCATCAAAGGGCATATGCTATTCTCGGTAAAGTGATCAATGCATTGGAGTAAGCTCGCCCTCAAACATCTCCCCTGCTCAGGATCTTCGCGCTTTGAAGAGGGGACGGTTCCGATTCGGGACAGGGGAGATGTTAAGCCCAAGCGTTCCGCGAAGCGGTAAGTAAAGATGAAATTTGCTCAAAAATATTTAAATTCACTTATCACTCACTAATCCAAGGAATAATATACAAATGGGAATAAAGCCTACCCCTGAGCACAACGAACGCGTCGGCAAAATGATCTTTGGCTCGGTCTATCCTCATTACGTCAGCAAGGTGGAAAAAAAAGGAAGGACTAAGGCAGAACTCCATCAAGTAATAGAATGGTTGACTGGTTTTGATGAGACTGCCGTCCAAAAGATGATCGATGAAAAGGTAAATTTTGAAACATTTTTTCAACGTGCCACATTGAATCCCAATGCGCATCTCGTCAAAGGCGTCATCTGTGGCTATCGGATTGAGGAAATTGAAAATCAAACTACCAAGCAAGGTAGAATGCTAGATAAGCTCATAGAAGAACTCGCCAGAGGTCGGAAAATGGAGAAGATTCTGCGGGCTGACCCTAAAAAATGAGCAGTAATAAAGTTTGAGAATCATTAGCTAAGCTGAATTTCCTGCGTTCTGTGAAGCAGGAAATAATATAGAGATCCTTCGTGGCCTCAGGATGACCTATTGCATGAATAAAGATTTGGCCTCAAAACATACCCAATTGTCATGCAGAGGCATTCGAAGCATCTCAAAATTCCTGCGTTCTGCGCAGCAGGCAGTCAAAGAGATAATCCTACAACTGGCAAGCGAAAAAGAAACAGCACCCCTGACCGATTATGTCATGCTTGGCGAGTAATTTTGTAAATAAAGATCATGAATCACCTTTCAAGATTATTGGCCATCCTTACGATACTCAAGTCGAAAAGAATCGTAACGGGGACAGAATTGGCTAAAAAGTTTGAGGTAAGCTTAAGAACCATCTACAGAGATATCAAAAAATTAGAGGAGTCTGGCGTACCCATAATGACAATTGAAGGGAGAGGTTATTCGATTATGGACGGCTATACGGTTCCCCCCATAATGTTTGATGAAATAGAGGTTAATGCATTAATAACCGCTGAAAAACTGATTGCCAAGACCAATGACGATTCTTTAATTAAGCATTTCGGGCAAACCTTAGAAAAAATAAAATCTGTTTTTAAAAGCTCTTTACAATCACAAGGAGAGTTGCTGGATAGTAAGATGTTGATTTTGAAAAGTAAGGCAGAGGAAGTGAAATCTACTTCACTTTCATACATTCAAATGGCGATTATCAACTTTAGCGTAATTGAAATATTGTATAAAGCCAAGGATAAAGAAACCACTTTTAGAAAGATTGAACCCTTGGCCATTTATTCTTATAACGAAAGATGGATTGTGATCGGGTGGTGTCGTTTAAGAGATGATTACAGAGCATTTCGATTGGATCGGATTAAGCATTTTAAAATTTTAGAAGAGAAATTCGAAGACAGAAACTTTGATCTGGGGAAGTATTTTTTGAGCTGTGAAGAAATAGATTACAACCCCTGACATATCCTGTCATAAGCTCCCTCTATATTTGTGTTGTCATCTAAATTTGAACTAAAAAACATATCACTTATGTCAACACAAGAAGTAGCAAACAAATGGGCAGAATATTGCAGAACGGGCCAAACGGATAAAGCCTATGCCGAGCTATATGACAACAATTGTGTCAGTATCGAAATGAAAGGAGCCCAAGGATACCCCGAAAGAGTAGAGGGTATGGAAGCGATAGGCAAGAAAGGCCAGCAATGGGGCCAGATGATAGAAACATTTCATGGTATGGAGATCGAAGGGCCGATTGTAGCGGGAAATTATTTTACTGCTACGATGAAAATGGACATCACCATGAAAGGAATGCCAAGAAGAGTCGATGAAGAAGTGGCAGTATATCGAGTGGAAAACGGTAAGATTGTTCATGAGCAATTTTTTTACTCATTAGATTAATCGATTTAAGCCCAAACGCTTTTCAATGAGCATTTGGGCTTTTTTGATTATTTCGCTGCGCGGAACGCGCCATTTCGAATGCCTTTAGGTTGAGAAATCTCAGAGGTTTCGATTTGAAAAATCTGAAGCTGCTTCAGCAAGTTTTCTATGACAAACCGGCCTGATTTCCCCTCTTTTATGCGTTTTTCTGCTTCGCAGAACGCCCAAAATCCTGTTCACGTCTTTCCGTACCAAGCGTTTTGATTTCTGCTTCGCAGAACGCTTTGTTGGAAAAACCCTTCACCGATACCACAAAAAACGATCAAAAATGCAAGCCTTATTTTTTGAAAGAATGAGAAATGTGCTCCTGATAAAAGGAGTTTCTTGGGAAGAAAAGAAAATGATGGGGGGAACCACTTTTATGATCGATGGTAAAATGTGTTTTGGCACTTTCAAAGGAGGCTTACTCTGCCGCGTTGACCCTGAAGAAAGAGAAGCATTACTCAGCCGAAGCGGAGTGGAAACAATCTCTCAAAGCGGTCGAGAGATGAAAGGATACGTACACGTTCAGCCAGATGGTTTCGAATCTGATTACGATTTAGAATTTTGGATTTCTAAATGTTTAGCATTCAACCCTAAGGCTAAGGCGAGTAAGAAGTGAAATGGCGCGTTCCGCGCAGCGGCTAGGGAAAGTAAAAACTCAAAACAAGAAATGGAGTAAGTGGTAACGACCTATTAGAATATGGCACAGTATCGATAAATGCATTACAAATCAGCTAGGCCTGCTCAACACTTCCTAAATCCCCCAAATCATGGCTTCAGCGCAAAATTCAAGAAAGCAGCTTTATTGATAAGGCAGATTGCTTCACACCAAACTTGCTTGTAGGTATATAACCTATGCACGATGAAGTTTAGCTTCATTTTTGTATATTTTTCAGCAGAACTATTCTGTAGTTCGCAGCCTGAGTTATATTAAGTGAATATGGAGCCTCCTCTTGAAAATAAAACAGACTTTCGCGTCATTTTTGAATGTATGACCGAGAGTGTCCTGATCACCACTCCAGATCTGGATTTGCCGGGCCCCTTTATCATCTATATCAATCCCGCCTTTGAAAAGATGACTGGCTGGACAAAAGAGGAAGTGATCGGGCAAAATCCTCGACTATTGCAGGGACCAAATACTGATTTGGGGATTTTCCAGACTATGCGGCAAAAGTTGGCTGTAGAAAAAGTATGGAGAGGTAGAACGATCAATTATAAGAAGGATGGCTCCGAATTTTATATGCAATGGTCTATTGTGCCTATCAAAGACAGTGAAGGGGAAATCTGTCAATATTTAGCGGTGCAAAGTGATGTCAGCGGCATTGTTCGTACAGAGGAAAAGCTAGAGGTAGCCCGCGAGGCGGAACGAAAAAGAATCGCTGAGATAGAGGGAAAAAATGAGGAACTCAATCAGCTTATAAAGAAGCAAAAAAGGATATTAGATCTGTTTGCCAAATATGTGCCTGACTATATCGTCAAGGGTGCGCTCTCCAATCGTAAGAGTGCCCTCCAGGTAAATCATCAGTTAGAAGTCGCGCTCCTTTTTTGTGATATCAGAGGTTTTACCAGTATCGTCGAGAATCTTAGTCCTACTGAGACGGTAAATTTGCTCAATGAGTATTATTCTCATATGTCAGAGGTGATTAAGCAGCACAATGGAGTCATCAATCAATTTGTCGGAGACGAGATATTTGTCTCTTTTGGGGCTCCTAGTCCTATCGATGAGCCCGAAATATCAGCGGTTCGCTGCGCCAAGGACATGATCAATAAATTGCAGGAGATCAATCAGCTTCTCGCGAGTTGGGTCAGTAAGGAAATTGTGGTGGGAATCGGTATCAATTTTGGTCCTATCGTCGCGGGGAATCTCGGCTCAGAAGATAGACTTTCGTATTCGATTACCGGAGACGCGGTCAATACGGCTAAACGTATCGAATCCCTCACCCAAAAGCTGCCTAATACCATCCTCATCAGTCAGTCTATCTACGATAAGGTGCAAAGCATAGTTGAGACAGAGCCGCTCGGTGAAGTACCGATAAAAGGCAAAAAAAGAAAGGTAAAGGTGTACAAAGTGCTACCCTAAAGGCCTTTTGTGAGATTTTCCTTCGGAGAACGCTTGGGTGAATCGGATTGAGACCTTGGAGATTTCTCCTCTCTACATTCGTCGAAATGGCGCGTTCCGCGCAGCGGCACCCTAAAAAAACGCCATCCCCAAACGGAAATGGCGCAGATATAAATCATAATCCTCTAACTCTAAGCACTGACATAAATCCGACTGATCAGATTGTCGATCACATAAGACTTGGTGCGAGAGTAAAAGGTATCGATGGATTCGAGGTATCGGTGATAGAGAAAGTTGAGCACAAGGCCAATCACCAAGGCCACCAAAGTTGTATCAAAAGCAACGTTGAGGGTACGGGTAATTTCGGGCATGCCTTCAGCAGTTTTGGCGAGGTGAGCCATACCGATCGAGCTAGAAAGTCCAATCAATGTGCCGATAAAACCGAGTGAAACTATGGCGCTTAGCAGATAACGCACAATCTCAAGCTTACCTTCCAGTTCGTCTTTGCTGTTATCTACCTGCGCATTGAATACTTGTAGCGTATCGGGGATGGATTTGTCGTTACGGTACTGGGTACAGGCCTTTTTGATAAATTTATTGACCAGAAACTGCTTGCCCTCTTTTTCCATCTGAATGATGTCCAGTTTGATCTTGGCTACTTCTTCAGGTGAAAGCACCAATTGATCGCGTTCCGGTAGTACTTCTTGCTCAAAACCTTCAAATTCGGACTTAATTGAGAGTTTTTTGGTGTATAACTCGAAGACGCTATAAAAAAAGAGCGCGTACATCATCACTTGGATATAACCTTTGCTTGATCCACCGATCGCTTCAATCACTCTGCTGGCGGTAGCTAGGCTTTCAAAAAAACTATTGAGCAGTATCAGTACCAACCAGACGGCTATGGCCGCAGCTAGGCTGACGATGAATTGTGTTATTTTAGACTTAAACATGGGACTAGTGTTAAGGATTTTTAATGAATTGATAGCTTCCGTCTTTACGGATGATCACCTTGCCCAAGAGGACACGGGAGTCTGACAAAGGAATGGTTTTGACATAGGTCTCACCACGCTGGACATTGGCGTCGTTCTTGGTATAGATCAAGCCTTTGATGCTGACAGCTTTATTGCCTTTGCTACTTTCTTTGAAGCGTGCATAGAGCAAATACTCTCCGGGCAGGATCGCATCAAATTGTCTCACGGCTTCTTGGCTAGTGCGTAAATCATTGCCAAACAATCGGTTTCGGGATTTACCACTATCCCATTGGCCTATATTGCGATCGTTTTTGCGACCTCCAAAGACACATTCCGAACCCTTGCAGACAAAAAAGTCCACATTATCGGTCTGATTAGCCCAATTGACTTCAAAAGAAAGTTTTGCTGGTACCGAAGGTGCATCACCCTTGAAAACAGGCATAGGTTTGGGAGCCGTTTCTTTGATCGGGCTGGTGGTCGTTGTTGGTTTTGGCTCCTTCGGAGAACGCTTGGGCTCTTCTTTGGGCTTGATCGCAGGCTTGTTGACCGCCACCACTGGAGGTGGAGGACTATAATCCATTTCTCTTTCAATTGTCTTTTGCTCGATAGGTTTTGGGAAGTGTTTATAATCCACCAAAACCGTGAGCAGGGTGTCGCCAATCTGTTTGCCTTGTAGGCTATCATGCAGATTGCCAAATATCTTCATCTCGGAGGTGTCCATATACATGACTACCTGATTCACGTCTGGTGCGGCGCTACCGCCTTTTGGGGTGATGATGAACAGAAATATGACTGCACCCAAAGCACCTGTTACCAGATCGAGAAAAGAGAGATTAAACAGTTGTGTTTTTCTCCTTGCCATGGTGTTGTTATTGAGTTAATTCAAATCCCTCGATGGGATGAGTGTGTTGGGGAAATATTGAGTTTCCGTTTTGTTTGCGAGCATTAGGGATCGGAAAGTGGCATTCGATACATTTTTCTCCTTCGCCTGGGGCTTCGTAGCCACAGTTGGCGCAGGCGAGTGGGGGATGATCCACTTTTACAATCTTAGGATGCTCTTTGTCAGGGCTGATGTAGACCAATTGATCTTCCATCTGGCAGTTACAGCACTTTTTCGCCCCATCTGTATTTTCGCTATCGCAATTTTTGCAAATCAACATAGTGCTAGTATTTGTCCTGTAAGGTGAAACGGTATTCGTAGCCAATGTTGAGCATCGTCGAACGACTGAACTGATTGCCACGATAATCATCAAAAAAGCTGTTGGCTTCTTTATAGCGTTCGTTGAAAGTGTCCTGTGTACCACTATCCCAGACAACATTCATCGTCAATCTACTTTTGCTGTTGAGTTCGACATATATGCCAGGAGAAATCTGGAATCCCACTTGCATTTTGCGGTAGTCATCGTTCACGCCATCACCAAAATAGACGGTGTGAAACCCCTTCTCCTCCTCATTCGAACCAAAATATTCGGTTGATTCTTCAATCTCTCCGGCTAGTCCAAAATTGAAGGACGGACCCATCGCTAGACTGAGGCCAACACGTTCCCCAAGGGGATACTGATAACCCACTACTACTGGCACGCTGATATAATGTAGTTTCTCTTTGGCTGAATAATAGGCGGTGCCTTGGTTGTCGCTAAAGTTGTCGGTGGAATAAACGCCGCCTTTTTGAAGGTATTGAAGGCCGGTAGTCAGGCTGTATCGATTGATCTGGATACCTGCGGTAACGCCAGCGTTTATTCCGATGACAGAACTGCGAGTGCTATACAAGCTAGCGAGGTCATCGGTATGCTTAAAACTAGAGCTATTGGCGCCACCATTTACGCCGATAAAGACGGCAGATTCTTGTGCCAATAATGCGGGAAAGCTGATGCTTAATAATAGCAGTAAACTGTATAAGTATTTCATTTTCAAGCTGTTAATTTTGGGATAAGGCAATACGATTTTCATAACACAATATTTGTTTGTTGAACAATGAGCCTTAATGTGAATGGTATAAAGACGGCAAAAAAGCGGCCGGGTGTCGCCAGAGGGGCTAGTCAATGTACATGCGTGGTGGATGATATGTTAGGCGTGAGCCTCAGCCTAGAAGTGTGCAGGCTGTTCGAGCAGATTTGGGACAAAATTTAGCCTAGAAGAGAAGATTTTTTCCAAAATGGGAAAGAAATAGAGGCTCATTTTGTGCGTTCCTCGGACAATTGAATCGGAAGAAACCATGAAAATAGTACCGATCCCATAGGATTCGAATTCTACTTGACTCGCCCTATCTTGTAGTCTACTACTCGCAAAGAGAATTGATCATGAGACTACTACTACCGCTATTTCTATTGTTTGTGATGGGCATATTTCCGTGCTGCTTGGCTCAGGAGGTCATACCGCTTTATGAAGGCAAGGCTCCCGGCTCCGAAAACTGGACTTGGACGGAGCAGATTAGCACTGAAAATGCCTTCAATACCGACTTGATCTACAATGTAGTGGAGCCTAGTTTGACGGCATATTTACCACCTTATTATCTGGCGACAGCTACAGCCGTGATCATCGCTCCGGGCGGTGCTTTTCATACGCTGAGTATCAACAATGAGGGCATAGAGGTGGCCAAGTGGCTCAATAGTAAAGGGATTGCGGCTTTTGTGCTCAAATATAGATTGGTTCGCTGCATGACAGATGATCCTGTGGCGGAGATCGGCGAAAAAATGCAAGACTCTCAAAGCTTTGATGAAGGGAATGCCCCCATTGTCCGCCTTGCCATGGCTGATGGGCTCGCCGCCGTAAAATATGTACGTGATCATGCCCAAGAGTTTGATATTCATCCTGATAAGATCGGTTTTATGGGATTTTCCGCTGGCGGAACGCTCAGTATGTCAGTTGTGTATAATGCCGATGATAGCAATCGTCCCAATTTTGTCGCGCCGATTTATGCCTATGAGCCCGCTATTATTGGTTCTACTGTCCCCTCTGCGAGAACGCCTATTTTTGTTGCTGTCGCCGGGGATGATCAATTAGAAATGACTTCCCACAGCCTCAATATTTATCAAAAATGGTATCAAGCCG
The DNA here is from genome assembly GCA_045106675.1 of Bacteroidia bacterium. Classification (GTDB taxonomy): domain Bacteria; phylum Bacteroidota; class Bacteroidia; order J057; family J057; genus JBCAWW01. The sequence goes on along the minus strand of JBGCFA010000338.1, from coordinate 6,515 downwards.
GGCAAGCCGCCGAACTACATATCTATGAAAAAGGCGGTCATGGTTTTGGGATGCACAAGCAAAACTTGCCTACTGATACTTGGCATGATCGATTTTGGGAATGGCTCAAACTAAATGGCCATTTCAAGCGCTTATATCCCAGTAAATACGAAAAACTATATGGGGAAGAGGGAGTGGAGCAGGGCAATCTCGCAAATTTTGAACGGATGAAAGAGGACTATGCTTATCTCTCGCGTTATCAGGACGAAAACCAAGCATTAGCGCCCCCCAAAGCTGACGAAAAACGGGTGGTCTTTTTTGGCAATTCCATCACTGAGGGTTGGGTACGTACTGATCCTGACTTTTTTAGTCAAAATGACTATGTCGGGCGTGGCATTAGCGGACAAACCTCTGCGCAATTACTCTTACGTTTTCGTCAAGATGTCTTGGCTCTACAACCCAAAGTAGTCGTGATTCATATCGGTACCAATGATGTCGCCGAAAACACGGGCCCTTATAATCCTGCCTTTACTTTGGGCAACATACAATCTATGGTCGAACTTGCACAGGCCAATGATATTGAGGTCGTCTTAGCTGCAGTATTGCCCGCGACCAAATTTGAGTGGAGGCGTTCGCTCGGCGATAGATCAGACATGATAGTCGATTTGAACCACCGTCTTAAAGCCTATGCTGAACAAAACGCAATCCCTTTTATCGATTACCATACTGCAATGAAAAACGATCAAAATGGCATGGATACTCCTTTGTCTGCTGACGGGGTACATCCTACTCCATTGGGCTTTGAGATGATGGCAAAAATGGCCAAAAGCACCCTCGATCAATTGCTTGCCGAATAAGTCGGCTAAGTAATTGTGAGTAGACGGGCCAATTGGATTGTGGTCATACTAGTCTGTCGCGCATCCTTTGCACCACTTTTGGGGCTTGCCAATTTGATCACTGATGTCTGGGATGCAAGTCCCCGTCGGACAGTTGGTGGTATAGGCAATGTCAAATTGTTCGAGATTCTCCTTTTCGCAGGCGGTATTGGCGGTATAAGCATTGATCATCACGCCGCGTTTGTGCCATTTTTTGACATAACGTGGCGTCACCATGCACATATTGGGTTCGATGATGCTCGCACCACTGTTTTTGATAAACATCGGCGAAAGCAGTATCGCCATTCGAGCCAAAAGCACTGAGGAGTCTGGCGTATTGTTTACGCCCAACGCTATTTTGACCAAGGGGTCTTTTTCGCGCAACAGCTTCAATACATCAGGATAAAAAGTCGATACAAAAAAGTAGTTATAGAGTCCGTCGCCAAAATTGTCGACTTCTTCATTGAGCACCTCCATCAATTTATCTACACCAATGATGCCTGCGTCTCCGTGTGGTTTGAAGTCGATTTCAAGCAAAAAATCGATCTCTTTGGTGGGAATCAACTTCGTCAGCGTATCGATCAATGACTTGAACGATGCTACATACTGTTTGCCTTGGGACTCATCCCGAAGCGGTATCGCGGTGATTTCGGCTAGGGTCATTTCTTGGACGGAGCGGGCTTCATCGGTTTGGAGCACTCGTTCGATAGTCGCATCATGAAATATGACGAGCTGATTGTCTTTGGTCAATTCGACATCAATTTCAATCGCGCCCACTCCATTGTTGATATTGTAGAGTATCGTTTCGATGGTGTTTTCGGGGCCGTTGGCGTATCCGCCGCGGTGAGCAAAACGTTGTTGCTCAAAAAAATCTGGAGCAAAGTGGTCCAATCTTTCTTGCGTAAAAGCATCGAAAAATGAACCTAAAAAACAAAACAGTAAGATTATGCGCATATAGGAAGCGTTTTAGGGGTGATAAATGGCTAGTATAATATATGCATTTCTGGCAGATTGAGTGGATGTTTTGCTTTTGTTACCGCCTTGCGGAACGATTCTAGCGTTCTGCGAAGCCGGAAAAGCAAAAGAGCAGTAAACACGGCTTGCAAGTCGAACTTTGTCTTTTCGATTGCCCAGATTTGAGACTCATTCTCCTTTCGATTGGCCAAATCTGAGATTTCTCATCCTCGCTACGCTCGGACTTCGAAATGGCGCGTTCCGCGCAGCGGCAATACAAAGGCAAATGTTTAAAAAAAATGAAAAAAACAGTTTGCCCAAAAGCATGTTTGGATGTTCAAACAACGAATAATAACAGTCAAAAATGAATCTTAGATATCTCCTCGGCCTTTGCGCCATATTTTCTGCATTGAACCTCAATGCACAGCAAACAGAAGAAGCTTCTTTTGGCAACTCCAATGTCAAGTTTCGCGCATCTGCGGAACTGGGCTATTTAGCCGTACTTAGCCACAAAGTCCAGTTTGGTAATTCTGGTACATATTATGACTATGTCAAAGATGGCGGACAGGATGTGCTGTTCCCTTTTAGCCGTTTGTCTTTGGACATGGAGATCGGGCGCAATACGATCACTTTACTTTATCAGCCATTGCGGATAGAGTCGGAGGTGCTGCTGCGAGAAGATTTAATCGTTAATGACTTGACGTTCCCCGCAGGGATAGGAGTACGTAACCTCTACAATTTCCCCTTTTACCGTATCAGTTATATGCGTGAAGTGTTGCCCAATCGCCCCAGAGCGTACTTTTCGTGGGGAGGTAGCGTCCAGATTCGAAATGCAACGATTTCGTTTCAATCGCTTGATGGTAGCCTTTTTAGAAGTGATCGTAACATTGGGATCGTGCCAGCCTTCAAACTTCGTACGGGTACGGATATTGGGAAAAATTTCTTTGCCGAAATCGAAGCGGACGGTATTTATGCTCCTGTGAGCTATCTCAATGGTAGCGACAATGAGATTGTCGGCGCCATTTTGGACGGTAGTTTCCGGATCGGAAGCAAGATGGGTACTACGGATCGGCTGTTTCTCAACCTACGTTATCTAGGAGGCGGAGCGGTTGGTACTAATACTGATGACGACGGCCCTGGCGATGGTTATGTCCGCAATTGGCTAAACTTTCTGACTGTCGGTATTGGCTATACTTATCAGTTCTAGTTAGACCTTTAATAGAGGTACTTAGTAGGGAGAAAACAGAACTTTTTTTTCTGCGTTTGAATGAATATATCCTTGATATATGTCCAAATGCTTAGAAAACTGCTCTTTTTTCTCCCTGCTTTAGTATGGTACCATCTCAGCCATGCCCAGTACAAACTGCCAGCTCCTGAGGTTTTGGTGGCTAAGCACGTCCAGAAAATCACGGTCCGATGGCAGAATATGACTTCAATCTCGCCTAGCGGTAAAGAATCATCCTCGAAGAGAAATATCTTTGGGAGTTTTAGCCAAACGATCTACTTTATCAATCCTTTTGGGCAACCCGATTCTATTCAATATACCAATGACAGAACGGTAGTCTATGAAAAAGACATTTTCACTTACGACCAACAGCAAAGGCTCATCAAACTAGAAAAACTTAGTGCTGATGGGAAAATAAAAAGCGCAGAACTGCTGATCAAAAATGAAACCGGAAACTGGTGCTATCGGAATTGGGATCAGGGATTTCTCAAATATGAAAAAGAAATTCGACCCGATAGCATGATTATCCGCACCAATTATTTTCGACCGAACTCAGTCAATATCGAAACTCATGATTTTGATCGAGAAGTCAGCACAAGCACTTGGTATCTTGACGAAAAGATTGTCAACCAGAAAACGAATAAGTGGATAGTCGAAGACGGTAAACCTATCAAGCTTATCTACCATGAATATCAAAACGAAGAGGGGCGAGAAAAAACTTTTGATAGGGAGTACAAACTCCAAGCCGATGGTCATTTAGAGGGCCATCCCCAAAATTGGCTTAGGACAGATATTTATTGGGATACGAACTATAATACGAGAGCTGACAAATTTGAGGGTATACGTCATCCTAGCAAGGAGTTTTTTGAAGAAGAGACGCTACTCACTCGCTCACCCGTGGTAGAACTCATGAATTATGACGGTACTGTCTATCGGCATTACCATACTTTTGCTTATGAGTGAGGCCTTGGGAATAAGGAGTGCTGAATGCGTTAGTTCGTCATTTTTCATTGGATTTGGGCTTTAACTATTTCTCAAACTCTATTTCTCCCTCATGTCTGCACGTTTTGCCCCCCACCATTGGAGGCAATTCTAGATAATTATGTGGTAAGGACAACTTCTTTAATTCTAACCACTAATTATTATGAAACAACTACTTACTCTGCTATTTCTTTGTGCTTTCTGTTCAATGCAAATGGGGCTTTTTGCGCAAGACAATATGCTCCTAAATGGCGATTTTGAGACTGGTGTCAAAAACGCAGAATGGTTCGGTTTTAACTGGGATGTAGATACTGTAGGCGTATATGAAGGTAGCTATTGCGCGAGAACTCAAACCAACTTCGAAGGAGATGCCGCTATCAATTACGCTTTGCCTCTTACTTTTCCCGATACGACCCTCTATCACTTTGGCGCTTTTATCCGTGCTGTCAATCCGGCCAAAGTTTGTAACATCCGTATCCAGTACAAAACCCCTGCTGGCAATGCCTGGAATATCCTCTGGACAAGCCCCTTAAACGATACAAATTGGGTGTTTGTAGATACCATGTTTGCGTTTCCCGCAACGGCTACTCAAGCTCGAATCAATATGTATCAACCTAGTAGTGGCAAATTCTATCTTGACAGTGTGTTTTTTATGCTGGCTGATACGACTAGCACCGATACTACTGGCGGCGATACTACAAATACCAGCATCGCTCACTTCATCAATAGCAACAAGATCGATATCTATCCTAACCCTGCTCAAGATCAGCTAATCGTCGCCAATCAGTTTAACGAGTCTGTCCAAATGAGTCTGTTAGACCTGCAAGGACGAACCGTCCTCAGCGAGCAAATCAATCCCGCTCAGAACACACTCAAGCTTGCCGATTTACCAAGAGGTCTTTATATCATCTCCTTCCGCATGAAAGATGGTGCCATGATCTATCGCCACAAGATATTGCTGGAGTAAGTTTCCTCGCTTCGCGGAACGCTTGGGAAGGTCCAATGTCGAATTTCAATGTTGAAGGACTTACTTCAGTCTTCAGGATTGTGCTTGAATATTGGACATTTTCTCATCCGCTTTTCCTTCACAAAATGTAATCCAACCTATATGAACCGACGGTACTTGATTCTTGGGTGTTTATTTGTTTGCCTTGGAGTAAATGCACAAGATTCTTCGCAGAGCTATAATATTGCTCTGCGCAAAACTGCCTTAGGTCGTTTAGATTTGGAGCAGCAACGGATCACTCATATACCCAATTATAGTCGCATTGGTGAATTGCTAGCGGCAGTGACTCTGCCGATCGGGGCTACTGCTAGCGTGATTGATAGTGTTGGAACAGTATTGCGGTTGAGTTCTATGCCCTTAGATGAATCTATGCGTTTGCGGATGCAATCAGCCTGGGGAGAACCAATCGACTATACTTTAGATATCACGAAAGCCTTGCTTTTATGCAGTGAGGTCGGCCTATTGGATCATGAGAATTGCCGCCTCGCGGAACTCGAACCTCAGATGACTAGAGCTGAGCTGATACGCAACGTCTATCCGGTTTGGGGCGGTAAACTACAACTTGTTCATAAGGAGACTGGGCAAGTGTTAACGCTAGATGCTAGTTTGATCTCAGACGAAATATTTATAGAAGCGTTCGACGAAGTCGATACCCTCCGCTACTCGCTTGCACTCAGGTCTAAACTCAATCAAAACAGCATTTTGACTACTGTCATTGGACAGATGGATTCGCAGGCGAATTATTTGACGATTCCGGCCAATATACCTGCCTTTTTATTACTCAGTGCCTTGACGATTTCTCCTTATGCCACGGTACAATGTGTGGATCATAATGGTCATCAACTAGAGTTAACTGATAAACTCACTGCCAAGGATAAACTAAAGTTAATCGCCGAAAACGGTGAAGTACGGGAATACAGCTTACGGATTACTGCCGCCAACTTGCCAGTCGAAACATTGGTCAATGAGCAGCGAGAAACCAATAGTATAGCAGGCAAAGTGATGGTATTGAAAGCTAATTCAAGCCTGCGGATAAGGGGCGGCCCAGAGGCCTTAGCTGGAGCGATCATACATCTCAATTCTCCTGATGCTTATGTGTTTTTGACTGATATTTCGCCAAAGCAAGTGAGGGAGGGACTTGGGCATCATTTTCAGTTTGAAGGGGATGTTATGAGGCTTTTCGATGCAAGAACTGCAAGGTCGACTATGCATATAACAGCCCAAACTTCTTTGCCCAATGCCATGCTGCGTCAATATTATACGTTCGGCACGGCCGTAAACCCTTATCGTCAGCAATCGGCTTTGATTGCATGGTCTGAAAGAAAAAAAACTAAAGGGAAAACGAATTTTGATATAGGCTATCATCGAGGGGGGCATGCAAGCTTGCAGGACGGTAATAAGCTGCGTGCCCTTACCCTCAAACGCGGATATATGGCGACGCTAGCGGTGGCGAAACAAACCGCTAAAGTTGTGGGTGAAACCAATGATTATGATA
>JBGCFA010000337.1:0-12581 GCA_045106675.1 Bacteroidia bacterium | reverse complement strand
ATAACTAACATCTGCAGGGTAAGGAGGCATAACGCCTACACTGGTAGCCCAAGCGATACTATTACGCATCAGATAAGCATCCTGATAACTCTCAATCGAAAATGGAGCGACACCACCTTGGCGATGACAGGAGGTACAGTTCTCGTAGAGAATCTCCGCAATATCTTCACTGAAGGTCAAACCTTGCCCAAGCAAGCTGACAGTGAAAAAGAACGTAGTGCAAAAAGTCAAAAGAGGTTTCATAGGAGAAAATACTTAGTAGTGTTACAAGAGATTAAGTCAAATCTAGCATAATCCATTGACTAGGCGACAATCTACAAGTTTAATGTTTCAGCAGTGTTGCGAAAACGCAAAATCCCGCCCTAAACACAAGCCTAAATTTAGCATCTATTAACCGAGATTTAGTCTTGGCTTACCATTGACACCATCATTGATTGGCTACTTGCGGTCGAACGCAATAACTACAATCGACTTCTTATGCCTATTAAAAATTTAACAAAATCTATTCTTTTAAGAGAATTATTGATGCTGTTAATCAGTTTTGGGGCACTCGGTATGCATGCGCAGACTTTGAGTGGTACTATCACTGATTATGAGACTCAAGAAGCACTCGAAGGTGCTAGAGTAATCGTTGCAGGAAGCACCGTGGGAGCAATTTCCGACGCGACAGGCAAATACTCTTTAGCTTTACCAGAAGGAGCATCGGCAATCATTGTCAACTACTTCGGTTTTGCTACTCAACGGATCACGCTTAATGGACGCTCTACGATCAACGTCCAATTAGTAACCGATGTAGCCAGCATGGATGATGTGGTAATCACTGCTTTGGGCATCGCTCGCGATGAAAAAACCCTTGGCTATGCTACTCAGGAGCTAGATGGCTCATCTATGACACAAGCCAGAGAGCCAAACTTCATCAATGCAATGTCAGGTCGTATCGCAGGTGTCAACATCACCCAAGGAGCATCTGGAGTCGGAAGTTCTTCTCGCATGGTGATCCGTGGTGAGACTTCGATCTCAGGTAACAATCAACCGCTATTTGTGGTAGATGGTGTACCTATTTCAAATGATATTTTCAGTACTAGTTCTGAAGGGAATCTTGAGGTTGACTACGGCAACGCTGCTTCAGAAATTAATCCTGACGACATTGAAACAGTTACGGTTCTCAAAGGTGCAAACGCTACGGCACTTTATGGCTCGCGCGCTTTGAACGGTGTAGTCCTCATCACCACCAAAAATGGTCGTGCACAGAAAGGGATTGGGGTTTCGGTAAACTCTACTACTTCTTTTGAAAACCCACTTCGTATCCCTCAGTACCAAAATGAATATGGTCAAGGTGCAAACGGAGAGTTCTCTTTTGTAGATGGGTCCGGCTCGGGAGTTAATGATGGGGTTGATGAAAGCTGGGGTCCTCGTCTGGACCAAGGCAGCAATATCCCTCAATATGATTCACCTACGAGTGGTGGATTTCGAGGGGGAGATAGTCACCCAAGCATCGATCGTGGTGAAATTCAAGCTACCCCCTGGACTTCTTCACCCGATAATGTCCGCGATTTCTTCGAAACGGGGATCACCACGACTAACAATGTATCGATTGCTGGTGGCAACGAAAATGGCGACTTCCGTCTTTCTTTCACCAACCTCTGGAACAAAGGTATCCTACCCAACACTGATCTTAAGCGTAACAACATCAGTTTAAGTACTTCTTTCAAGCCAATTGACAAGCTTACTTTTCGAATCAACGCCAACTACGTCGATACTGATTCAGACAACCGTCCGACTAATAGTTATGGTACAGAAAACATCATGTATCTGTGGGTATGGTTTGGTCGTCAGATCGACATAAGTGGTTTACAAGATTACTGGCAGCCAGGTCTTGAAGGAGTACAGCAATACAACTATAACTACAACTGGCATGACAACCCATACTTTACACAGTTTGAAAATACTAACGGACTCAAAAAGGATCGTTTGTATGGCAATATGTCTATCAATTATGAGTTTACGGACAAGCTTTCTTTACAAGTCCGTTCCGGAACGGATTATGCCAGCGAAGTACGCATCGGTAAGCGCGCATTTTCTACCCAGCGTTTCCCCTTTGGACAGTATCGCGAGGACTTGATCAACTTTCAAGAAACTAACACTGATTTACTCCTCACCTATCAAGATCTCTACAGTGGTGATTTTGGTTATTCTGTATCTGTGGGAGCCAACCGTATGGATCAAAACCGTCGCTACCTCCGTATCTCGGCCAATCAATTGTCAGTACCAGAGGTTTATAACTTTGAGAATGCTCGTATTCCTTTGAGTCAGACTCAGTTCAACACTTCTCGTCGTATCAACTCTGTCTACGCAACGGCTCAGTTTAGCTTCAAAGGCTCACTATTTTTAGATGTTTCAGGACGTAATGACTGGTCAAGCTCATTGACCTTGGTTGATGGAACAGGCAACAACTCTTACTTCTATCCTGCGGCTAACCTTTCGGTTTTGATTAGCGAGATGACCGAGATGCCCAAAGCAATCACCTTCTTAAAGCTCCGTACTGGATATGGTGAAGTAGGAGGAGACGCTGATCCTTATCGTTTGGCAAATGTTTTTAACTACCTGGAGCCTTGGGGGGGCACACAGCGTGTAACGGAAAATAACGCACTCGCTAATGCCAATCTCCGGCCAGAACGAGCGCGTTCCTTCGAAGCAGGGATTGACGTACGATTTTTTGACAACCGTTTAGGGATTGATCTAGCTTACTATAATACAAATGTGCTTGACCAAATCTTCGCCCTTGACATCCCCCAATCGACCGGATTTAGTAGCCAGATCGTTAACGCAGGTAAGATCAACAGCAATGGCGTTGAAGTACAACTTAATGCTTCTCCTATCCGTCGTGATGGAGGATTCCGTTGGGATATCAATGCCAACTGGTCCTTGCAACGATCAAAAGTAATCGAACTAGTTGACGGGATCGACAATTATACTACGGCCAGCAATTATATGATCATCCAAGCGCGTGAAGGGGGGCGTATGGGCGATATGTACGGTACTGGATTTGTCATGATCAAAGATGGGGAGCGTTTATACCCAGATGAATTGGGGCGTTTACCCGAAGGAGGCCAGCCTTTGATGAATGAAAATGGTTTTTATGAGCGTGATAATAATCTCCGCTACCTCGGCAACTACAATCCAGACTGGATGCTGGGTCTTTACAACAACTTCTCTTACAAAGACTTCAGCTTGGGCTTCCTATTTGATCTCCGTTATGGTGGTGAAATCATGTCTCGTACGCTATTGATTGGGGGTACTTCTGGTATGATGGTCGAAACCGTTGGCAATAATGACAAAGGCAATCCAGAGCGCGATCCAATTGCAGATGGCGGTGGCGTAGCTCCGGAAGGAGTTTTTCAAGATGCCGATGGCAATTATATCGACAACTACTCTCTGCCAGTTGATGAGCGCAAGCGTTTGAGTGGTCGAGATTATCACTGGTGGACCTTCAATCGTGGCAACGAATCACAAGGTATCTATGACGCCACTTACTTTAAACTACGTGAAGTACGTCTAGCTTATGACTTTCCAGAGGCTTTGACTAATCGCATCGGCATCGAAGACCTCAGTCTAGCTATCGTAGGTCGTAACCTTTTGCTTTGGACTGAGAACCCACACTTTGATCCAGAGACTTTCTCCTTCAATGGAGGAACGCTAGTACCAGGAGTAGAAGACATGGCGACTCCCACTACTCGTAGTCTCGGCATCAACCTTAGTTTCAAATTTTAATCAAGATTCTCAATGAAAAGTTTGTATAAATCATCCCTATTCCTGCTGGCCTTGCTCCTACTGCAAGCCTGTACGCAGGATTTTGGAGAAATCAACTCCAACCCAAATGCCCCAGAAACGGTAACGGGAGGCTTAATTCTCCCTAGCATCATCATTGATCCTGCTCAACGTCTTGGTAGTTTAGGCTGGGAAGAGGGCAATACCGCCATGCAAATCAGTGCAGTCAACAACTTTACCACCTTTGACCAAATGGGATGGGGTGGACAAGATGGGGTTTGGAACGATTTGTATCGCGGTATCCGCGATGCGGATAATCTCATCGCTCTAGCTGATGCAAATAGCAACACTGTATTTAAAGGAGTAGCCATGATCATGAAAGCTTGGATGGGAGCTACGCTCGCTGATTTCTTTGGCGATGTGCCTTACTCTGAAGCCAACAAAGCTAAGAGCGACAACTTCACCCCTGCATACGATGCCCAAGAAGAAGTGTATAATACCATCCTTACTGAATTAGAGACTGCCGAAGCTTTATTAGCGAAAGCTGGCTCTATCGATGGCGATTTACTCTTTAGCGGTGATCTCCTAAAGTGGCGTAAATTTGCCAACTCTTTGCGTATCCGTTACCTCATGCGTCTCGAAAAGAAGCGTGGCGGAACCGCAATCGGCCCTGCTATCCAAGCGATTGTCACGAGTGGTATTTACTTTGAGAGCAATGAAGATGGAGCTTCAGTTCCCTATTTATCAACTGCTCCCAACCAATACTTCCAACACACGGGGCGTGTCGGAGGATTTGATGAGCATCGTTTGAGCCAAAAAGCAGAAGAGCGGATGAAGTCGCTAAATGATCCTCGCCTCTTTGTCTTTTACCGTCCGATTGGCAATCCAGATAGTTTGTCCTATTACTTCAAGGCAGTGGACTTAGATGCCATTACCAAAGGCTCTGGCACCAATCGAACTGCTTTTCGCGATTTCTTTACGGCAGTTTATGCGGCTGACCCGATGGGGATTCAGCAATATTATCCGTTATTCAAAGGCTTGCCAAATGGCTTGTCTGAGGGCAACGCGATCAACTATAATGGCAGTCGCCAAAACCAATCTCGACTCGGTGAGATCCTCCGCGAATTACCTGATGGAGTGAGTATGCACTTTATGCATTATCCGGAATTGATGTTTATCCTTGCTGAGGCGGCTCAGAAAAATTACATCAACGGCAAGGCGGCGGATTTCTACCAAGCCGGGATCGAAGCGGCTTTTGAGATGTATGAAATCGAGCCCGCAGATAGTTATTACACTCAGACTGGTGTGCTATTGTCAAGCGACAATGATACCGCACTGGAGCAAATCGCTACCCAAAAATGGATGTCCCTTTTTGTCAGTGGCATGGAAGCCTATTTTGACTGGCGTCGTACTGGATTACCAGAAATCACTCCTGGCCCAGACAATGTCAACAACAATCAGGTTCCCCTTCGTTTTACTTATCCTGCAGCTGAGCAAGCGCTCAATGGCGATAATTGGAAAATCGCAATTGACCAAATCGGTGGGGATGACAACATCAACGCTCTGATGTGGCTGTTGCAGTAGATTCATATTGTCAACAAAAAACCGTCTTGTATAACACAAGGCGGCTGCTTTTGCTTTTCACCTTCCGCTTCGCGGAACGCTAGAAGGACTTATTGATGGGCTCTTCCGTCTAGCTCAAACGTAGCGCGAAAATTCATCTCCTCTGCTACCGTTTCCGAAAACACACCCACTAGACGAACGCTAAATGCTTCTCCTTCAAGATAGGATTGCATCTGTGGCTTATCTACAATATCTAATTCGACCCACTGCTGGAAATCATCTCCTACCGGGTCCAAACTCGCCAATAAAAATTCTGTTTGTCCGGGGGCAGTGAGATACACATCCAAGCGTTCGACAGGGTCAAAACTCAAAGTCTGAGAATCTAAAATCTCAAGATAAAAACGCTTAGGAGTAAGGGAAAGTAAACGATCAATACTGGCTGTCTCATCACTTAAAAGATCGCCCAAACGTGCAGGCACTGTCAACTCAGCGAGGACGTTTTCACCAACTTCAGTAACCGCAGGAGTCGTGAAGTCAATACTCCCATATTGAAGGATAAAGTCAAATTCAAATTTTTCGCCTAGATCGACACAAGCGGTTGAGACAAATAAGGTGGCAAGGATCGTAAGAATCGAAATGGTACGCATAGTAAAGATAAATTGTATGATTTGCCTATGAGTCCGATTCGATATCAAAAGGTAAACAACAAAACTAAAAATGCGTATTTCCCCCCTACTCAGATGATGGTGGAAGCCGTATATTAGCACTTTGCAGTCAATTGTACTGCAAAACACGAATAACCCCCAGATATGAATCGTCGCACATTTTCTAAAATTGCCGGCTTAGGCGCCATCGCCATGAGCACTACTGGCTTCGTTCGTTTCAATGGTGAATCCTTTGAAGGAGATTGCCAAACCACTACGGACATTCTCGGTCCTTTTTATAGACCGGATGCTCCAGAACGCAATAACCTAGTTATCCCAAGTGAAAAAGGGGAGCTAGTCGTACTCAAAGGTACTGTCCGCTTCAATGATTGCAGCACGCCCTTTGCTGGTGCAAAAGTAGAGTTATGGCATTGCTCGGCTGATGAGGTTTATGACAACGACAGTGATGAGTACCGCTATCGCGGAACGACCTATTGTGATGAGTATGGCAACTATGAGTTTACCACTCAGATGCCAGTACCTTATGATGCGGGTGGCGGCAATTATCGTCCTGCTCACTTTCACATGATGATTTCTGCCCCTAACTATCAAAGCCTCGTAACTCAGCTATACTTTACGGGCGATCCTTATCTCAAAGCTGATGAAAGTTCGGCCTCGTCGATCGCCAAAAAGCGGATCCTCAAAGTCAAAAAAGGAGACAAAGATTCCCGCATCGTCGAGTTTGATGTCAATATGTCTGACAAACTCCTCGCAGAGCCTGCTGCTATCGACAAATTGGTAGGCGTCTATATGGACGAAAGAGGCAAAAAACATGAATTTTTTCGTGCACAAAGTCAATTGTGGCTCAAAAACGAAGTCTATGGCATCGGCCTAGACTATTTGGGAGACAATACTTTTGTCTACCCTGGCTCCGTGGATGGAAGCATGAAAATACGATTTACCCTCATGCCAGGCGGCAAAGTCAAAGCAAACTTCATGACAGACTTTGGCGGCAAGAAAAAGAGTCAAGACTGGACCAAAGAAGCTTAGAAAGCACACTAAATTTATAAGTAGGGGCGTTATTTCAATGCTCCTACTATTTTTTTGTCTACTATGAAACTCATCTACTGTATACTATTTCTGTGTGCTTTTTCGCCTTGCACAGGACAAGGCCAGAGCCTGATGGGCTCAGTAGTCCATAATGAATTGGATACGGCTTGGATGCATGCTCAAGGAATGTATGGGTATGATATTGTGGTGCGAGCCTATGACGTTTACTGTGTACTTTATGTGGAAGGAGGCCCAGAAGAGATTATTATCTCAAGTATGAAGGGAAGCGAAGTCAAGAAAGTCCGAGTATGGCGTTCTGCGAAGCAGCCTTCCCAAAACTCATTCCTATATATCAGTATCATCAGCAAGATGGCACATGCTACGTGGGGAGCAGACGAGAGAGGCAATACCATCGAAGAAGTCGCTATAATTGATATCACCAAGCTAGCAGTTGTCTTTTCATTTTCACCTAATTGGCATTTTGCGGGTAGTGAGAGAGGAGAAGACGCTTTTATCGATTGGGATTGTCACTATCAATCAACATATCGATTGTCAGGAGATAGTCTTCTGATCGAGACAATAGAAATAATAAGCGCCAGAATCACGGAGAAGGACTATAATCAGGACGAGACGAAAACGCTCAATGATCCAGATTGTCATCCTAAATTAACAGAAGGGACCTATCTTTATGACGGAAATACCTTTGTAAAGCAAAAGGTTAAAGCAGAGGACAAATAATCGAGAAAATGGCTTGGACCTGCCCTAAATGTGAACGTGTATTTGGATCGCCCAATCAATCTCACTTTTGTACCACTGTTACGATAGATGACTTATTTGAAGGCAAACCAGAGAACTTACTTTTGGCCTTCGACCAACTCCTGATTGCAGTTTATGATTGGCCAAATGTAAATGTAGGAGCCGCGAAAAAAGCGATCGTTTTCTCCGTCGGCAAAGCCTTTTTGATCGTGAGGCCGATGAGCAAGGAACTAGACCTTAGCTTTTATCATCATGAACTTTTTGAAGATAAATTGTTCCATAAACAAGGCAAATTCAGCAAAAAGTATATCTATCACATCAGAATCAATAAAGCAGAAGATTTGACCCCAGCAGTATTGCGATGGATCAAAAAGGGTTATGATTTTGCCTTGCCCAAAAGCAAAGCCAAATAAAAGACCTAGCGTTCCCCGCAGGGATAAAACGAAAATCGAAAAGTATTTACCAATAACTACTGAAATATGTAACCTAACGGAATGATATACCGTAAGTTAGAGCATAGACAAGATTTGTAATATGTCGCCAAAGTAGTAGTTGGAAACATATTTTCTCATAGTAGTAGTTGGTAAAGTTTTTCAGAATAAGGGAGTCCATTGGGCTCCCTTTCCTTTTGTTGTTACCCCATCATTTTTTCAGTTTCTTCAAGGCTCATCTTATAAGAAGAAGCACAATCTGTCTGTCCAGACAATTACTCTTGCAGGAGAGACATATGACAATCCTATCAAGTTTGTAACCCTAGTTTTACAGAAACTTTATCTGGTATTTATGCTAATCCAATTTTTCACAGATACCTTGTCTTTATGGAAAACTCAGCAGCCCAACAAACCGTCAATGAGATATTGGACCTATTTGAGCGATACGGAGATGAAGAATATGGCGAAAATCTCAGCCAGCAGGAACATATGATCCAAGCTGCTCAAATGGCTCAAGCAGAAAATCAGCCTGATGAAGTGGTGATCGCAGCACTCCTGCACGACATCGGACATTTGTATGGCCATGAAGTAGACAATGAGCGCATGGGAAACTTTGGTATTATGGACCACGAAGCTTTAGGCGCAGACTATCTAAGGGCCAAAGGTTTTTCGGACAAAGTCGCGGCCCTAGTCAAGGGCCATGTTCTCGCCAAACGCTATCTCTGCTATACGGATCCTGAATATTTGAAGGCCCTATCTCACGCTAGTCGCGAAACGCTCAAACAACAAGGTGGTCCTATGATGAAAGCAGAAGCAGAGCATTTTCAAAATAGTCTTTATTTTGACCTTAGCATTCGAATGCGCCTTTGGGATGAAGAAGCTAAGATCCCAAACCAAACATTACCTTCAATCGACTCATTTCAAAATATGCTCTTACAACAGCTTGCCTAATTCTTCCCCATATGAAAGCCCTTTACTTCCTACTACCCGTTTTTTTTCTCTCTAGCCTATTGCATTGGTCTTGCCAATCGGCCCACGCAAAAAAAACGAAATCCGCCCCCTATAAATATGTCCTTGTGATTGGAGTGGACGGCATGAGTCCAGATGGGATACGACAAGCTAATACGCCTAATTTAGACGCCTTGATTGAGGGAGGCGCTTTCACCGAACGCGCTCGTGCAGTATTGCCAAGCAGCAGCAGCCCCAACTGGGCTTCCATGATCATGGGCGCAGGACCAGAACAACATGGTATCACCTCCAACGCATGGGAAAAAGACCGTCATCAATTATCTCCCGTTACCCAAGGGCCAAGTGCGATTTTCCCCACGATATTTAGCCTCGTCAAGCAGCAAATACCAACGGGTACCACGGCGGCAATATATGACTGGAAGGGTTTTGGGAGGCTTTTTGAAAAGGATATGGTGGATTATGACCAACATGGGGAGGACGAATATGAAACCACCCAACTAGCCGTCGCCCATCTTAAATCCGCTAAGCCAAGCTTCACTTTTGTGCATCTCGATCATGTAGATCATGCCGGACATGCGCACCAACATGGGAGCCCAGAATATTATGCTTCGGTCGAAGTAGCTGACAGTCTCATCGGCGCCATCGTGCAAGCCACCAAAGATGCCGGAATGTATAAAAATATGCTCCTAATCATCTCAGCCGATCATGGCGGTAAGGGATACGGTCATGGTGGAGAGAGTCTCGCGGAGATGGAGATTCCTTTTTTGCTGGCTGGGCCGAACGTCAAGTCTCAGCACACCATCCTGCAATCCGTTTTCACTTATGACAATGCCGCGACTGCCGCCTATGCGCTTGGACTCAAAATGCCACAGGCTTGGATTGGTCGCCCAGTTATGAGTGCTTTTGTCGGTGAAAGATTAGCGGATGATGATATTATCCAACCAATTTTGCCTACCGCTATTATTGTCCCTACCGATGATTCCATCGAACGCAAAAACGGAGTGTATCGTGCAAAAAAAATCAGCGTGAAATGTATCTTCTATGTACCCGGAGCTACTTTGCGATATACCCTCGACGGTAGTGAGCCTGGTCCTGAATCGCCTATTTATACAGAAGCATTCCCGCTGAGTAAAACCACAACCGTCAAAGCGAGAGCGTATAAAGCCGATATTGCGCAAGGTCCTATCTCCTCTCAAACTTTCGAAATCAAATAATTATGCTCCGTTTTTTCTTTCTCTTATCCTTTTTGAGTCTTTGGATTTCGAGTTGTGATACTCAAGAGGCTACTACTGGTCCTTGGATCATTGAGGCCCCTGCGGGGAACGCTTATACACATATCGACGAAGCTGGCGAAACCATCATCCCCAATGGACGCATCATCAAGCCTTATGGAGAGACGTATCGGATTGCTCCTCACCCTTATGGCTTGGCCTTAAGTCCTGATGGCAAGATCGCCATCACCGCCAATTCAGGCACTAAGCCTTTTTCAATCTCAATCTTAAGAGATATCACGAGTGGCAAACCAAACATTCAGCAGATTCCAGAAGGAGCAGATAATGAGGCAGACTTACTAGGCGCAGTCTTTATGGGTTTAGCCGTCAGTCCTGATAATAAAACCCTATACGTTGCCGGAGGACAAGAAAACAAAATCTATCTCTTCGATCTCGAAAATGGTAATCGTACTGACTCAATTAACTGCAATCGTAGCTTTGACGATCGTGATTATAGTCATGGCTATATCGGTGATATGGTTTTGAATAGTGATGGTAGCAAACTCTATGCAGTAGATCAGATTGGTTTCCGCATGATGATAATCGACACCAAGCAAAAGCAAGTCATCCAAAATGTAGCCGTCGGACGTTATCCATTTGGCATCTGCCTCTCACCCGATGAAAAATCAGCATATGTCGCCAATGTCGGTATGTTTGAATACAAAGCATTTGAAGGATTAGATCCTGAAGACTTAGGGAAAAATGCCCTCGACTATCCAGCCTTTGCCTATGGCTCAAAAGAAATGCGAGAAGGCATAGAAACGGATTCAATCACAATTCCCGGCTTGGGTGATCCTAATGCGCCAGAAAGCTTTTCGGTTTGGCGGGTAGATTTGAGCGTTCCACCGCAGGTGAACGCCAAAATAAAAACGGGCATACTAGTAGGCCAAAAAGTAGAAGGCATTCCAGCCGTGGGAGGTGCTAGCCCCAACTCATTGGTAGCAAGCGATCAATATATCTTCGTCAGCAATGGCAATAATGATCTGATCTCAGTAATTGATATCGCTAAAGATACGGTCGTCAAAAACATCAAATTGAGCCTAGACGAAAGGCTTGGCAATAAAAGAGGTAGCATCCCTTTTGGCCTCGCCCTCTCACCCGACCAAAAACGACTCTATGTCGCAGAGTCAGGCGTAAACGCAGTAGCGGTCATTGATATAGCCAAACTTGCAGTCATTGGTCATATTCCAGTCGGTTGGTTTCCCTCCAAGGTAGAAGTGAGTCCTGACAATCAGCATCTAATCGTCGCCAACGCCAAAGGATACGGTAGCGGACCCAATGGAGGGAAAAGCTTCGAAATGGGCCCCGAAGGCAGTTATATCGGTGGTTTGATGAAAGGCTCTGTCACTGTGCTAAAAATCCCAAGCGATGAGCAATTGCAAAGCCTTACGCAACGCACTATCGCTCAAAATTTCAAAATCCTCAATAGCTCAGATACCCGTTATGCTAGTAGAAAAAAGCTGCCAGTACCCCTTCATTCCGGGTCTAGCGAGAGTCCGATCAAACATATCGTTTTTATCTCAAAAGAAAATCGCACTTATGACGAAGTCTTTGGGCAACTCAAAAAGGGCAAAGGTGATCCCAGTCTAGCACGCTATGGTTTAAAAGCGACTTTTAGTAAGAGAGATGGTAGCATGCCTATTGAAGATGGTGATGTCATGCTCAATCATATTGCGCTGGCTCGTCGTTTTGCGATCTCTGACAACTTCTATGTAGATGCAGATCATTCGGCGGATGGACATCGTTGGTTAGTGGACACCTATCCCAATGAATGGGTAGAAACCCACGTATCAGCGGCATATGGAGGAAAAAGAGGGGCAAAAAGAGACTCCAAAGCACCCGGCAATCTCGCTTTAGTAGGCTCTACCGGAGCGATTTACCCAGAGGACTATAATGAACATGGAGCGATCTGGGATCATTTTGAACGTAATGACATCTCCTTTTTCAACTTTGGCTTTGGGACCGAGCTGGCGGGCTCACTATCGGATAGTACCATGAAATATACCGGCATTCGCTACCTAGCCAATTACCCATTGCCGGGGCCTTTGTTTGAGCGTTCTTCGAAGAAGTACCCGACCTACAATATGGCGATCCCAGATCAGTTTAGAGCAGATCAGTTTATCTCCGAA
>JBGCFA010000336.1:0-22534 GCA_045106675.1 Bacteroidia bacterium | reverse complement strand
TTTTTATTGATCCTTGATAGAGGGTGTTAGCACTTTGAGGCTGGCACCCTCTTGCTTATATTAGTTGGTATAAGCTACTACTACCCTATGAAATCTTTGCTAAAGTTATCTGCTTTGGGATTGCTTGCACTTGCTTGCAATACTCCCGCCACTACTCCCCAAGGCCCCAAATTACCTACTATGCCTGATGGCCCTGCACAATGGGTTCACTATGAAGGTTTGGCTGGACCGGGAGCAGGCAAACATATTGTCTTTATCTCTGGCGACGAAGAGTACCGTTCTGAAGAGGCATTGCCACAGCTAGCAAGCATCCTCTCTCAGCAACATGGATTTGATTGTACCGTATTATTTGCTCAAAATCCAGCTGAGCCGGGCATCATCCGTCCCAAATATGGAAAAAACATCCCCGGCCTCGCTGCCCTACAATCAGCCGATCTGATGGTGATGTTTACACGCTTTCGTGAGCTACCAGATGAGCAGATGCAGGAGATCGACAACTATCTCAAAAGCGGCAAAGCTGTCATCGGGATGCGTACCGCCACCCATGCTTTCATGAGCAAGGATACTAGTTACAACTGGCGGCATTATACCTACAACTATAAAGGCGATATGGCCGGTTGGGAAGAGGGCTTTGGCCGTACAGTATTGGGCGAAACTTGGCGTTATCATCATGGGCATCACAAACACCAAAGTACGCGCGGCATCATCGCGGGTGGGGCACATGATCATCCTATCACCAAAGGTTTATCCGGTATCGACATTTGGGGCCCGACTGACGTTTACGGCATCCGACTACCCGTTCAGCAAAGCGTAACGCCTATTATCCTCGGGCAAGTAGTCAATGCAGCCGATACGTTTCAGGCCAAGGATCTGATGTTTGGGCTTCGCCCAACGGATCGTGAAGTAGCCGCTATCAATCCAACTAGAGCAGACGCAGGCAATCCAAATGATCCAATGATGCCTGTCGCATGGACTAAAAACTATCAAATACCGGGTGGCAAACCTGGAAAAGCATTTTGTGCTACTATCGGTTCATCCACTGATTTGCTGAACGAAGGCATCCGCAAACTCTACGTCAATGCGACCTACTGGCTGACAGGTCTAGAAGTTCCGGCTGATGCATCTGCCGATTTGGTGGGTGATTACCAGCCGACGGCTTATAGCTTTATGAGTGATGAATATTGGGAAGAATTGCGCCTTGAGGTGGCTTCTTTTAAATAGAGAAATTTAGTCCTCCCCCTACACCCCCTCCAAAGGGGGACAGCACTCCTGCAGAAGCGCAAGATTTTGCGCCTCCACATACAGAAAATCAAGCTCCCCATGCTCATCCTACTACTACTGCTCTGCGTTGGGTTTATCGTTTTTGCGACGACTAAACTTAAACTACACCCTTTCCTTGCATTGCTGCTAGCGGCTTTGCTTTATGGTTTATTATCAGGGATGGATGTCAAAACGATCCTCAGTTCTATTAATCTTGGTTTTGGCAATACACTAGGCGGGATCGGTTTACTGATCATCTTGGGAGTCATCATTGGGGCTTTTCTAGAAAACTCGGGGGGAGCGTTCAGCATGGCTGACAAAATGCTAAAGTGGATCGGCAACAAACGACTCCCTTTTGGCATGGCGATGATCGGCTATCTCGTATCGATTCCGGTGTTCGCAGACAGCGGTTTTATCCTCCTCACCCCACTCAACAAAGCCCTGACCAAAAAGGCGGGTAAATCACTCGCCGTAACCGCCATCGCACTCGGTTTAGGATTGATGGCAAGCCATGTGATGGTGCCGCCTACGCCCGGACCCATTGCCGCGGCTGAATTTCTCGGTGCAGACTTAGGACAGGTGATATTTTGGGGATTGATCGTGAGTTTTTTGGCTCTCTTGCCCGGGATTTGGTTTGCCATCAAATTTGGTAGTAAAATCTACATAGATCCTCAACCAGACCTCAGCGACGAGCAATTGGACAAACAACGGGCAGAAGCACCTAGTGCAGGTTTATCCTTTTTGCCGATCATTATACCGATTCTCTTGATCGTCCTACGTTCCTTTAACAACTACTTAAAGTTTGTCGAGACAGGCTGGCTTTTTTCTAGTATCGAGTTCCTCGGAACGCCTGTGATCGCCCTTTTGATAGGCTTAGGGTTAGCCCTTTTGCTCCCCAAAAAGCTCGAAAAAGAAATGCTCTCTACCGACGGATGGGTAGGCAAAGCGCTCAAGGATGCTGCCATCATTATCATGATCACAGGTGCAGGTGGGATATTTGGAAAGGTGCTCCAAAACTCTGCCTTACCACTCACTATCCAAGAGTATTTAGGAGACGCAAACCTAGGGATTTGGCTACCCTTCATCATTGCAGCAGCCCTCAAGACAGCTCAAGGTTCTTCTACGGTTGCGATGCTCACGACGGCAGCGATGATTGCTCCTTTGATGGAGAGTTTGGGTTTTGTATCAGAGGTGGACAAAGCCTTAGCCGTCTTGGCGATTGGTGCTGGAGCAGCCTGCGTATCTCATGCCAATGATAGTTTTTTCTGGGTATTGAGTCAGATGTCAAATATGAGTGTTAGCGTAGCCTATCGCCTACATACTGTTGGAACAGGGATTGTGGGAATCAGTGCCGGTATCATCGTTTATATTTTGTCCTTGGTCTTCTAAAAAAGGTGCGAAAGCTGTTAAAAGCCGAAATGATATACCTAAGCAACGTTCGCTAAATAACTGTCCGATTTGGCTTGCATTTTTGGGCTGAGCCTTCGTTGAAAAATCTGTCTTTTAGCTCGCTAAACTCAATCTTTTCGCCTTGACTCAACTCAAAACTGCTGCGCCCTCTCTGGACATTTATTGAGTTCACGGTGCTAAGCGTTCCGCGAAGCGGAGGAGAAACGATATTCGCCATGATCATATTGGAACCTTGTGTGTAATTAAAACTAAAAAGTATACACCTTACGAAAATGTGTATAGGACGGCAGCCCTTCTCTGTATTGATCTTTGTATCAATAAAATAATACAGAGATGAATACGAATAATCAATTTGGCAAAAAGGGCTGGACACCTGACAGAATAAAGGATTTAATTGGTAAGACCTTTGTGATAACAGGTACTACCAGCGGGACAGGTTTTGAAGCGGCACGCATACTTCTATCTAAAGGTGCAAAAGTGGTGATGCTGAACCGAAACCCGAAAAAAGCGGTAGACACTATCTCAGCTTTAAAAGAAAAACTAGGCAATGCCATAGATGTCACCAACATTAGCATGGACTTGGGAGAACAAGCTTCGGTGAAAAAAGCAGCAACCGAAGTGTTGGAGAAAGTAAATCGCATTGATGCCTTAATGTGCAATGGTGCCATAGCGCAAGTACCTAGACAAAAGATTACCATTGATGGCTGGGAAAGTCAAATGGGTGTGAATTACTTCGGGCATTTTACGCTGCAAGCTTTGCTGTTTCCAATGATTGAAAAATCAAACGGACGTATTGTAACCGTGGGCAGCATGGGTTATGATATGGGCATCAAAACCATAAAGTTTGACGATTTGAACTGGGATAAAGACTACACGCCAAACGATGCCTACAGCCAAAGTAAGTTGGCGCAAATCATGTCGATATACGAACTACAAGACCGATTAGCAAAAGCTGGCAAAACAAGCGTTAAAGCCTATGCCTGCCATCCTGGTTCTTCCAGAACAAACCTGATCAACACCAGTGGTAGTTTCATGATGAAACTGATATTTGGAATAATGAAATTGTCTCCTTTAACGCAAGCTGCTGAAAACGGTGCTTACCCAGAATTGATGTGTGCTACAGAACCTGACTTAGACCAAACCGAATTTTATGGCCCAACGGGCAGAAGCAATTGGGTGGGCCCGGTTGGAGCGCATGAATTAAAGCCGCACGCCAAAGACAAAGCGGTAGCTAAAAGATTGTGGGATATTTCGGAAAAGGAAACAGGAGTTACTTGGAACCTTTAATTTAGAAACCTTTAAAGCTATTTGATATGGACATTTTAAGAGCAGCCACTGATTGGGCAAAAGCTGAATTGGTTTCAACACCATTTTTTGTTCTCTTTGGATTGGCATTTATTGCAGCCAGTCTCGGGTTTTGGCAAGTAGGTAAAACCGATTTAGCCAAAGCTTATATTATCCCCACCCTGGTGGCGGGAGTTTTGTTGGTGATTATTGGACTAGGCCTATTCTTTAACAATAAGTCTAGGATCACCCAGTTTGACAAAGCTTATAAGGAAGACGCTTCAGCTTTTGTAACTTCTGAACTAGAGCGTGCCGAAGCCACCTTGAAGGAATACAAAAACGTGGTTTTTACTGCCATTCCCATCATCATAATTGCTTGTGTTGTGGTGCTATTCTTTGTAAACGCACCAATTTGGCGCGCCAGCATGATTACGAGCATTGCTATGCTTTCAGTAATTTTGCTGATTGACGGTTTGGCTCATGCCCGAATAGCCGAGTACAATCAACAGTTACTCCAAGCGCAAGAAGAAACGAAGAAGTAAGATGCAGCATTTTAAAACACTATCGGCCTACTTGGAATATTTGGAGCTTCCACTTCCGGAGCACCCCATGTTTAGCATGTACACCGCCTTAGGCGATGGTTTTTTGCCCTGCCCCAAAGAGAGTTCACCACCTATCACCAACGATTGCTACACCATAAGCTTCAAGAAATTTGTGAAAGGGGATTTAACGTATGGCCGTACCAAATATGATTTTACTAACGGGGCTTTATTTTTCATCGCTCCCAGGCAAGTGTTGCAATGGGATGATAGCGCGGTGTTTGATCAAAAAGGATTTTCCATCAATTTTCATGAAGACTTTCTGAAAGGAACGGAATTAGCCCTTCAGATTAAGAAGTACGGGTTCTTTTCTTATGCTGCCAATGAAACTCTGCACCTTTCACCGAAGGAAGAGAGACAAATTGAGTTGATCATTGAAAACATCGACCTGGAGTATCAAAACAATCAAGACTCTTTTAGCAAGGATATTATCATTTCTCATCTGAGCACTTTGTTGAAATATGCGCAACGTTTTTACGAAAGGCAGTTTATCAATAGAATGGAGCTTTCAAATGACTTGTTAGAGCAATTCAACCAGCAGTTAGAAGAATACTTTGACTCAGGAAAAATGCAAGAAAATGGCATTCCGAGTATTGAGAAAATTGCTGATAAGCTATCCGTTTCGCAGCGCTATTTGAGTGATACTTTGAAAAAAGAAACTGGGAAAACCAGTACCGAACACCTGCAATTGTACCTGATAGACGTGGCAAAGAATATCCTGCTAGATCCAAGCAAAACCGTTTCTGAAGTCGCCTACGAATTGGGTTTTGAGTACCCAGCCTACTTTTCGAGATTATTCAAAAAGAAAGAAGGTATCAGCCCAACCCAGTTCAGGAAAAAGTATAGTATGAGCTGAACCTTCAACCGAAACAGGTTAAATTTCAAATCAAAATGATTAAAAACTACACACAACAAAGTCTATGCGCTATGCTCAATTATAAAAGAATCGTGGCCGCCATTATAAGGATGCTTGATAAAATCTTGTAGTTAAAAATGAATGAAATCAGAATTGTAAATCGTGAAGTGACAGCTGAAGAATTTAAGCGGATGAACTTAGGCTTTGATGAACTTTCACTTGAGGAAGGTTTAGAAAAAGAAAGTTCAGACAGATTCAGTTTCGTGGCCTTAAAAGGGGAAATTTTTATTGGATGTTCATCTGGTTTAGCATACAAAAACGGAAAAAACTATTCGGGCTGGTTTTTTCTGACAGATCTATTTGTTGAGAAAGAATATCGTTCTAAGGGGCTTGGAGCCCAATTGTTGAAAAACACAGAAGAACAGGCGCTAAGCATAGGAGTAAAGCATATTTGGCTTTGGACTTCAGGCGACAAAGCACTTAAGTTTTATCAAAGACAAGCGTATCAGAAATTTACGGAAATGGAAAATTGGTATTCCGATGGAAGTAGCCGCGTTGGATTAAGAAAGAATTTAGCCTAGTGAGCTAGTAAAGCCTATCTTACTTTGCTCTCAGACTAAGTATCAATACTGATTCGTTTTAGTCTTTCACGGTTTGGAATCCCTTTGCAATGAACATAAACGAATACTTTCACTCGCCTATTCTAGATGGCCTTGAATTGCTCAATGCGAAAGCCCATACTAAAACACTCTTTTTTTGCTTTTACAGTTAAAAACTACGCTTTAGCATCGCAAATGGTCGTCTGACTACATCATTTTGTTCCCGATCTTTTATATTGGATGCTATGAAATGGATACCTTTTTGTGGCCTAGTGTTGGCCTTGATAGCTTGTAATCACACAAAAGAGACGACTCAAAAAATGCAGGAAACTACAAGCGTTCCGCAAGCGAAACTATGGCATGACGGCCAAAACACACTCGGAGAAGGTGCTTTTTGGAATGCGGAAACCCAAGAATTTATCTGGGTAGATATCGAAGGAGAATCCTTTTATATTTCCAATGGCGATCCTCATTCCGTTCGTAAAGTGGTACTAGACAAAAAAATCGGCACCATCGTAGCCGACACCAAAGGCAATTTTGTGGTCGCATTGGAAAACGGCATCTACTCCATCGATCGAAAAACCGAAGACTTGACCCTCCTTTCAAATCCAGAGGCGGCCTTGCCGAACAATCGAATGAACGATGGTAAATGTGATCCTGCAGGCAGATTGTGGGTAGGGACGATGAGCATGAAAAACGAAGGAGCTGTGGGTGCGCTTTACCGAGTGGAAGCAGATGGTAAAACCAGCAAAATGGTAGAACCTGTCTCTATCTCGAATGGCATCATTTGGTCGCTAGATCACAAAACGATGTACTATATCGATACCAGTCTCGGCAATGTCAGAGCTTATGATTATGATCAAGTGAGCGGGGACATTGCCAATGAACGCATAATCATAGAGGTGCCGCGAAGTATGGGCTACCCTGACGGAATGACGATTGATGCCGAAGGCAAACTTTGGATTGCCCTCTGGAATGGTCATGCGGTCAGTCGTTGGGATCCAGAGACTGGTAAACTGCTGCAAACAATCGAAGTGCCCGCCCTCAATGTTACTTCTTGTGCTTTTGGTGGACCAGACTTAGCAACCTTATACATCACCAGTGCCCGTATGGCGACTTCAGCAAAGCAATTAGGAACTTACCCAGCTGCGGGAGGAGTGTTTACGGTCAAGCCAGGCGTGAAAGGAGTGCCTTCGCCTTTGTTCAAAACCTTCGATTGAGCAGGACCTATCTAGCAAAGCGTTCCGCGAAGCGGAGAACGAAAACAAAGATCCCTCGACAGAAAATCGCATTTCAAAATCACTGAACTTTGGGCATTTTTTTCAAACCCTTTTTGGCTACGTATATCATGAAGCCAATAATGATCAATATCCCGAAAACGGAAGGCAAATATTGACTATGTGGTTGATACTGATCCAAAACTGTCCCCACGAAGGCAGCAAGGAGTGCGGAGAAAGCACTGGTCATTTTATAAATGTGTTCATAAAGCCAAATATTATGCTTTTTATAGATTTTAAGGGGAATTAAATATCTCAAAGAGTCATAAATAAGGACGAATATTAAAGCTCCCACTATACTATAGATTACAATTGGGGACCATATCATCCCGATAGATTTAAAATAATAGAGAATATAAATCAAGACGAATAGGCTAATAATACTCACCGCAATATCAAATCCTTTTGGCACATTCGACTTCGATTTCAAAATCCGATTCCCTGAAAAAGCGACGTAGCCGCTCAGCACGGTTACTACCAATAGGAAGGTGTTTCTTCCAAAAACAAATACCCCTATCAGGCCTGTGAGAATCACTACCGATATTAGCCATGAGAAAAGCCGCCCACTTAGCTTATGGCGCCTTCCAGCTTTGGTACTCAATAGAGCAATTGCCCCCAAAAGGAGTGCAATAGAACCCGTGCTTACATGAACAAAAATGTTTGCGTTATGATAGACTTCCATAAATTTCCCAGTTATTAGTTATAGATGCAAATCTCTAATAACCAGCCACTTGAGCAACCTAAATATGGTAAGCCGCCTAAGAAAATGGTAAACGATACTATAAAACGGGTGGATGAATGTGATATAAATAGAAGGGGTATCTGATGGGAAGCCCTCTATTCAATTTTGATCAACGTACGCATGATCATTGAATAGCTTTTGCTACTGGTGATTGTATCTAGTTTGGGTTGTTCAAACTGAATCAGATAACGGCTGTTTAAATGCGGTTTTATTTGTTTGATATGATTTGTATTCACGATATGTTTTCGATGCACCCTCAAAAAGTTTTTGTCTAGGCGTTTTTCAAGAAAGAGAAGCGAATAGTCACATAGCATCTTTTTTCCTTCCAAATCATAAAGGAAAGAGTAGTTATCAAAGGCCTCAAAATAGGCGATCTCGTGGGCTGGAATCAGAATAATACTCTCCCCTTTTTTCACGGGCACTTTTGTAATGGGAGCGGCCAGTTCAATCGCACTTTCCAATTCGTCTTTCTGGATAGGTAAATCTTGTTGATTTTTATCAGCACTTACGTACTTAGCAGGAAATAAATGTTTATTCAGAAAAAAGCTAAAACCCATCGCCAGAGAAATGATACCGTTAAACATATAAATACTTCCTCCAGCAAAAGGCTGATATCATAAAATAAAAAAAATCAAGCTCTTGATCATTTGTTCGACCTCCGAAGCTAATGCACCAATTATGAAAAAGGCTATCGAAAGGACAAAGTATAATTTCCACTTAGGCTTAAAATAGGTTAGGAACCAAGACTTATGCGAAGCAATACCAATCAATGTATAACCTATAATAAAACTGGTTGACATAGACTGAATAGCCCATTGAAACCAATTAAGTTCTCCATGCAGGGAATAATTAGCTGTCCCTATAGCGATCCCTATTATGAGAATATGCGGTATATAATGGTTAATCCTTTTGAAGTCAAACTGTACTGCATTCATTTTCGATTCCAGTTATTATTCAGTAATTCGGAGTATAAATCCCCCTTTAGAAAGGCCAAGAAATATATACAATAATTTCTCCATATTCAGAACGACGATCAATTCTATAAACTGCGAGAGTTGCTCCTCTCTTTTGTCGTACTTAGCGTATTTGTTGATAGTTAGCCTACTTAATCAGAGACCTTTTACTCTATTCATTACTTTTGAATTATCTTCCTTAG
Source organism: Bacteroidia bacterium (assembly GCA_045106675.1). Taxonomy (GTDB): domain Bacteria; phylum Bacteroidota; class Bacteroidia; order J057; family J057; genus JBCAWW01. The sequence continues at coordinate 13,351 of JBGCFA010000336.1, read as the reverse complement.
AAAAGAATGTGAAACTTTGCTAATAGCTTGATTGGGCATAATACAATTAAGCATCCGCGCTCCTTTGGCTGCTCAAACACAATACATCCTCTATGGTTGACAGCCTAAACCTAAGTCCTTGTAATTTTTCGAAAAAGCTTCCATATTTGTAAGCAATTACTCACAGTTCATGACCGCAAAGCAATTAGCCATCCTCAACGCTGCTCTCAAACTATTTGCACAACAAGGCTATAGCTCTACTCCTACTAGTCAAATAGCCAAAGAAGCAGGAGTATCTGAAGGATTGATCTTTCGCCATTTTGGTAAGAAAGAAGGATTGCTCACTGCCGTCTTAAAAGAAGGAGAAGAAAGCTTCAAAACCATCTTTGCTGATGTAGCAATGGCTTCTGATCCCAAAGAAGTAATCCGCGGGGCTATCTCTATGCCCTTTGATGTTCCTGAAGAAGATTATGAGTTTTGGCGACTACAATTCAAACTCAAATGGGAACTAGAAAACTATCAAGACACCAAGTCTGAACCCATGAAACTTGTCATCACCAATGCTTTTCAGAAGTTAGGGTATGATCAAGCAGAACTAGAAGCCAATATGCTACTACACCTGCTAGAAGGCATTGGCGGGGCAATATTAAAGGGCCACCTTAAGCGTAAAAAAGACTTGCACATATTTTTACTAGAGAAATATAAGCTTTAAAAGAAATCACAGTGACAGTGAGTAAATACTCACTGTCTTACAATTGCATGTTGCCATTGACCAAACGCCAAATACGCAAGGGATTAGGATCTTGTAAGGCGGGAGGCAATAGATCTTCTGGGAGGTTTTGATAACAAATCGGCCGTGCAAAGCGCTTGATTGCGAGTGTGCCCACTGAACTTGTTTGGGGTGCAGTCGTAGCCGGATAAGGACCTCCATGGACCATTGCATCGCAAACCTCTACACCCGTCGGGAAGCCATTGAATACCAAACGCCCCACTTTACGTTCCAAAATACTAATCAGCTCTTGGTACTCATATAGATCATCATCAGTTCCGTGGATCGTCGCTGTCAGATGACCTTCTAATCCTCTCGCAGCCTCTAAAAGTGCTTCCTTTTCATTAGCGCGAACCAATACACTTGTTGGACCGAAAACCTCTTCGGCGAGTTCTGGATGTTCTAAAAAAGTCGCTAAATCCGTTTCATATATTTGTCCTGCCGCGGCATTTGCAGTATCACTTTTATTCCCTGCGGGAACGCTTCCGAGAGTCTCTTCCAAACGTGCGATCCCAGCCTCAAAAGCTTCACGAATTCCGCTAGTCAACATCGTCCCTGCTTCGCTAGCTTGGATAGCGTTCTGCAAGGCAGTCGCAAAAGCACTCTGATGCTCACTCTCCGGCAAAAATACTAGCCCAGGATTGGTACAAAACTGTCCTACCCCGAGGGTGACCGATGAGGCTAAGCCTTTGGCAATACTTTCAAAAGAGGCCTGAGCTTCTGGCAATACAAAAACAGGATTGGTACTACCCATCTCGGCATATACTGGGATGGGCACTTCGCGTTGATTGGCGAGATCAAACAAAGCTTTGCCTCCTCGAAACGATCCCGTAAATCCGACCGCATGAATCAAAGGGTGTTGCACCAATCGTTGCCCCACCTGATGACCGGCACCATGCACTAGCGAGAATACGCCATCGGGCATATCTGTTTTTGCGGCGGCAGCTAAGATTGCTCTTCCCACCATCTCCGAAGTAGCCGGATGAGCAGGGTGTCCTTTGACGACCACCGGACAGCCAGCCGCTAAAGCAGAGGCTGTATCACCACCCGCCACCGAAAAGGCAAGCGGGAAATTACTCGCTCCAAAAATAACTACGGGACCAAGTGGCATCAACATCTGACGCATATCGACCCGAGGCATCGGTTTACGATCTGGCAAAGCGCGATCTATCCGAGCTGACACCCAAGAACCTTCACGCACCACCTTCGCAAACAAACGTAATTGATTGACCGTGCGACCTCGTTCTCCTTTGAGACGTCCCATCGGCAAGGCAGATTCGAGATGACATTGTTCCAACAATGCGTCTCCTAAAGCCATGATTTGGGTGCCGATCTCGTCTATAAAATCAGCCCTTTGTTCGCGACTGAGTTGTCGGTAGGAGTCATAAGCAGTTTCGGCAAGCCGAACGGCGGCATCAATCTCAGCAGCGCTGGCTTCATGAAAAGCCTGTACTAAGGGCTCAGCCGTAGCTGGATTGTAAGCATTAAAAGTTTCCGTTCTTTCACGGGAGGCAGTTTGGCCAATCCATTGAGTTCCTTGCAGTTCCATGGGTGATGTATTCGTTTGTTCTCCGTAGGAGTAATGATCTGATTAGGCCTAAATATAAAAAACGCCTTGCAGTAATATTCACTACAAGCCGTTTCTTTCCTAAAGGAAAAGGAGTTTTAGTTGCGACCAGCCATCACACCGCCATCAACATCCCAAATAGCTCCAGTCACCCAAGGGCTTTTGTCGGTGAGTAAAAAGTGGATCACTTCTGCGATATCTTCGGGACGCCCCACTCTCCCAATGGGGTGAAAACCATTGAAGCCTTGCAGGGTTTCTTCTACTGCCTCGGGCGCAATAAATGATTCATAAATGGGCGTTACCACCACTGCTGGAGAGACAGCATTGACGCGAATATTGTGCTCTGCAAGCTCCATCGCGAGATGCTGCGTCATACTATGCAAGCCAGCTTTTGCCATAGAGTAAGCCGAAGAAGGAGTCGCTTTGATTGCTTGCTTGCCCCACATAGAGCCGATATTGACGATGGGCCGCCGCCATTGGCTTGGAAGACTCGGCTCGCGGCTTGAGTGATAAAAAAGAAGGCTCGATTGAAAGCATGATACAAATCGTAGTCCTCTCCTTCATGTTCTAAAAATGGCTTTGGACTAAAGTAGCCTGCCGCATTGACGAGATACTTAAGCTTAGGATATCGGTTAGCGATAGATTGGGCGAAGCTTGTTACTGATGCTTCATCAAATAGATTCAAACCTACACCCGAAATTTTGCCTAAAGGGGAAAGTGTTTCGATGGTTTCGTCTATTTGCTTGTCTGGACGACCGATGATAATCACTTCAATACCGTCTTGTAACAATAATGCAGCCGTTGCTTTGCCCATGCCGGTAGTCCCACCGACGATTAATGCTTGATTTGCCATAAATACTATCGTTTAATTGATAGGACAAAATTCAGCCTTCCCGACTAGGGATTATGGCAAAACAGGGACAACAAAAGGTAAATCAACGGAGTGATTGCTGAAAAGACTTAGGAGTGAGTCCAGTGTGCTTTTTGAAATATTTGCTAAAATAGGTCGCTTGTTCGAAGCCCAATTGAAAGCCCACTTCTTTGGACGAAAGGCTCGTATTGGACAAGAGTCTCTTGGCTTCGAGTATCCGTCTTTGATGAATCCAATTGGCAGGGGTTAGGCCTAAGCGAGCCTTGCAGACTCGCCTTAGGGTTTTTTCGCTCAGACCTAGCTTACTACTCAACTCACCTAGATTGAAAAACTTATCCAAGCATTGCTCTACCAATTGCTGAAAAGCTCGCACTTGCTGCCAATCTTCATCTAAGACTTTGGGATCGGGGTTCTGTGCCTGCCAGAGTCGCTCAATCATCACCAAAAAGGCATGAAATAAATAGTATAGCTGATCACGGTAGTAGTCAGATTTTTCGTCGAGTTCTGACTCCATCCATGTGGTGAGAGTCGCAATTTTAGCGCTGATCTCTGGCGTTAGGCAAAGCCGTAATGGACGAGGATCATAAAATAAGGCATAATGAAAAGCCAGCGTTTGGTCCTCACGCAGGCGATGCAGAAACAGTTCGTTGAAGTGAAAAAGTCGCCCTTCATTAGCTGATTCTGGACAAAAGTGATGCACTTGGCCGGGCTTCAAAAAGATCAAACTTTGAGCTGGATGTTCGATCACTTCATAGTCCACATAATGCTGTCCTGCCTGCTCAAACCACAAAAACTGGAAATAAGTATGCTGATGTGGTCGCATGCAATGTTCGTGGTAGCGTTCCACGTAGGGGGCAGCAGCATGGATCGAAAACTGCAACTGAGTGGGTTCACTTTGATGAAGATGATACTCAGGCAGATTTTGCATGGCTGTATTCTAGTATTAGGCTTTGGAGACGATGGTATTTTTAAGAATCCCGATATGCTGGATTTCGATTTCGACCTCATCGCCTGCTTGGAGCGTAAAACTATCTGGCGGAACGATACCCGTCCCCGTCATCAAAAAGCAGCCATGCGGGAAGCTACATTCACGATAAAGGTAGTCCACCAACTCAGGCAGCCTACGTTTCATTCGCGACAATTCGATACTTTCTTCAAAAGCTAAGGCTCCCGAGCGCATGATCCGTAATGTAATCAGACTTTTAGGGTCTATCGGCTCTGCCGGAACGTACAAACAAGGTCCTAATCCGGCACAGGCATCATAGGTTTTGGCTTGAGGCAGATAGAGTGGGTTTTCTCCTTCGATGCTACGGCTACTCATATCATTGCCGACGGTATAGCCTTCTATCGTCCCTGCCGAACACACAAACAGGGCCAATTCTGGTTCAGGTACATCCCAAGTGGAGTCTTGTCTGATCCGCAAATCACCATTCGGTCCCACTACCCTATGCGGAGTCGCTTTGAAAAATATTTCGGGTCGATCGGCATCATAGACACGATCATAAAAATCACCGCCGCCCGCTTCCTTTGCTTCTTCCATGCGCGCTTCTTTACTCCGTTGATATGTCACACCAGAAGCCCAAACTTCTTGTTCCCCAAGGGGTGCCAGAGGAGTTTGGGTGGGAATATCTGCTACCATCTGCCATTCGAGATAGGCATCTTTGAGGTATTGATATAAGCCCGAACGATTGATCAACTCATCCCAAGAACGATGTGGGACGTGATACCAATGGCCATCAGCTTGCAGGAGAATTTGGTCAGAATAACGGTAGAGATGCATAGAGTAAGGATTAATTAAAGGAGTCTATTGGTTCTTATCTCATTGTGTATTGCCCTTTTTCGCAAAAAGGGTAGTAAAAATCCGGCCCGTGCAAAGCCATCACTCCAATCCCGCCCCCGAGTGCACGACCCTAGCCAGCGCCCCAAAGGAGAATCTTAAGGTGCGTTGGCCTTGTCAGCCGCTTGGGAAAGGGGGAGGCTAGTGTGGCTGGATCGCGGCTGACTAGCTTTTTGGTCCTTTTGTAGCGATGACAAAAGGACAACATATTACAAAATCTATTTCCCTATCCTCAACAAAGCCTTGGCAAACTCCTTCCCAAGATCAATATAAGCGGGACTATCATAATGCCACGAATCCGAATAAGTATAAGTCTGGGTACTGCGCACAATGGCAGCAAAAGGATCTTTGCGTACATATGCTTCCTGCGCCTCCATCACGATCTCGCCATATTCCCAAACTTTATCTCTCGTTTTATGATTGCCTGATTCGGAGATTTTGCCAATTACTACGGGCAAATCATCTTGTTGCAAGCTAGCACGCATCAGGTCCATGAGCCGCTTCAGATGAGATTCATATTGATTGGCAACAGATTCACTGATCGTGGCGTCGCTTTCGCCTTGCATCCAGAGGATACCGCAGGGGATCAATTGGTCCGCTTCGCCATCACCGTCTATATCAGTGACCGCTAGGGCGGAACGCATCGTCGCCAAGAAATGATCCCACTGATTGATGCCCGTTTGACCTCTAAAATCAGGTTCCCAGCACCCAAAACGGTCTGCCGCTAGACTATCTATCGAACTACCGCCTTTGGAGTATTTGATAAAGGCAAAGGCTTCATCAGGATATTGAGCCTGCAATTGTTGTGCGAAGCTTAGTTCAGGACCAAAGCGCTTGCTATAGTGGTTGCGTTCTCCATCAGAGCTAAAACCTGCTCCATGCCCCGGACGCAAGGCCTGCCATAAACCTCGACCATCGGCCGCTGCTACATTGTCCTCAGCTGGGTTGCCATGAAAGATCATAAGGTTCTCCATCGAAGCGCGCATCGACTCTGGCAAGTCTTTGACATAGCCGTAGCCGTCCATATTGGATTGCCCGCCGAGATAGTAGAGACGGTAATTTTTGGCAGAGAGAAGTTGCACACAAAGAAATAAGCCCAAAAAGAGTAGTAAATTTCTGCTCATATTATCGATCTTAATAGCGCCAAAAGGTAGGAAATTTAGTCACACCAACAAATCATCATGAGTACGCATAGAGAGGATTATCAAGGTCGGATCAATCGAGTGATGGATTTTATAGATCAGCATTTATCACAAGCACTCGATCTCGATACCCTGGCTGAGGTCGCCAACTTTTCGCGTTACCATTTTCACCGCATCTTCCGCGCAATGGTGGGAGAGGCAGTCAATCAATACGTCCAAAGGGTCAGGATTGAAAAGGCAGCAACTCTCCTCACTCATCAACCCAAAAACAGTATCACAGAGATCGCACTACAATGCGGTTTTTCAAGCTCTGCGACCTTTGCCAGAGCCTTCAAAGATGCCTTTGGTATATCAGCAACGGAGTGGCGAAATGGTGGAAATAATCAACATAGCAAGAATCGCAAAACGAATAGCAATACTGATCAATCAGAGGGCAAGGACGGCAAAGCAGCGGCCTACGAACTAGTCTACCTTGGAGGTGTATTAAGTAATCATCTTCAATGGAAAATTATGAAAAACCAAGTAGAAATCGCCAAAGTCGAAGTCAAAGAGCTTCCCGCCATGGAAATCGCATATGTGCGTCATGTAGGCCCTTACAATGGTAAATCCGAGCTATTTGCCGGTATGATGAACCAGTTGATGCAATGGGCCGCGCCACGTGGATTGATCAATTTTCCACAGACGCAAATGCTGTCTGTTTATCACGATGATCCAGCAATCACTGATGAGGCACAGCTTCGCTTAACGGTTGGCATGAGCGTGCCAGCAGACACCAAAGCCGAAGGAGAAATTAGCCGTATGGCCACTCCTGCCGGTAAGTATGCCGTAGCACACTTTGAGATTGATGGAGATGCCTATGAACAAGCTTGGCAAGCAGTATATAAGCAATGGTTGCCAGATAGCGGCTACCAACCAGCCGATGGTCCGAGCTTAGAACTCTACCTCAACAATCCGGAAACTCATCCCGAAAAGAAGCATATCGTGGATATTTGTGTTCCAGTAAAACCCTTGTGAGAGCCTGCCTATAATCTTGAATTCATGATTTGTTTGAGTGAAGCCGTAGGCTATTAAGGTACTCACGATCCCCTTCCTCCCCCTCCCGTACAATCGTCGGTAGCGGGAGGAAAACCTATATCAAAAAATCTCCACTAGATTTTAATACCGTTAGATTTGCTTTACTATGGTTTTATAATAACCTTTTCTCTCATAATGGGTTATTATTATCATGAAGCAAGTTGGTATGCAAGCGTCCCTGCATCTCATCCAAGAGTTGTTGCCCCTACTAAATGAGTACCAAGGCTCAGAAGAAGGAGCAAAGACTGATTTACAGAGTTTTGTATTGTGGCTCAACAAAAAGGTCCTCAATCCAGCGGGACATTCTCCTCATGAAGGACAAACCCTAGATAGTCGTATCCTGGCTGGCATTTGGCGGATGTCAAAATTTGCCCGACACTATGCTCGCATGGCCTTGCAAGGTTCTCCTCTTAAGGGGATTGATGACTTCGTGATGTTGGTCGCGCTGCTAGAAGTCGATAGTTATACCAAGTCAGAGTTGATTTTGCATACTTTGGCAGATTTTCAGACGGGAATTGGCATCATGAAGCGGCTCTCGAAGTTGGGCCTCCTTGAGGAACTCGAAGATCCCTTAGACAAACGCAGCAAAAGAGTACGACTGAGTCAGCAAGGGCGAGGTGTTTTGTTTGCTTTATTTGCGCAAATGCAGCGAGTATCCGAGATAGTAGGAGCCGATCTCAACGAGAACGAGAAAATCGAGCTGCTAACCGTCCTTAAACATCTAGACCGCATACACCTAAAGAGTTATCAAGACAAAGAGCTTGACAATCTTGAGAGTTTGCATACCAATCTTGTGAGTAACTGATTAATTACTCTACGTTTTTCAACGCTACTTAACTTCAATTTCGCGTTCCTCGAAGTGGATACCGTAGCCCTCTAGTTCATCTAAGATCGGATTATAGATACCTGGGATCACCGGGATATGTACACCTCTCTCGACAATCTTTCCAGTCAAAACTAGCTTTGCAGCCATTCCGAGTGGCAGGCCAACAGTCTTAGACATAGCGGTCTGAGAAGCATCTTCGCCACAGACAACCATATGTGATTCGACTTGACGATGCTTTCCTTGATCGAGGAAGTCAAACTTATGCCACATGGCAATCATGTCTTTGTCCTCTGGCCCCATGGTCCATTTCTTTTTGAGAATATGCTCCAAAATCTGGGCAGGAGTACCTTTGTCAAGACCAACTAACTCATCTTCAAACATATCGAGCCATTTGAGCATAAACATCTCTTGACAATCCAAGTCGAGGTTTAGATAATGGGCCAATTTGAGCTCGATGGAGTTATTAGGATCATAACTCAAGAAGAAGTTGATAAACTGACGGTGAGTCAAATTAGCGACGTCTTCCATCTCATAAGTATCCTCGGTAGCCCCTAACTGGACAAAAATATCCCAAGCACGACTGAAACCGGGACGACGAAGCGTTCCGCGATAGAGCGTTCGAATCCCTTGCAAACCATATACGTCGAGATACTTGAGCGAATCACGATTGGCATAGCCTTCAAAAAAACCATGACCGGGAATCTCGATCATCTCCGTACGATGAAAGAGGCGGTGATAAGGAATATATTTAAAACGAGACTCTTGGATAAATTTGACGATGCCTTGACCGGCGAGAACCACATTGCGAGGGTTCCATGTAAATTTATATTTCCAAGGATTGTCGAGGGTGCATTCAGGAGAGATCAAGCCCCCCGTAAAGGTTTCAAAGCCGATCAATTCGCTGCCTTTAGATTTGATTTGATCGATGACCCGCATCGCTGACATATGATCAACACCGGGGTCGAGCCCTGTTTCCATCAGAAATAGCAACCCTTTTTCGCGGGCTTCACGGTCCATCCCTCTGATTTCGTCAGGGACGTAGGAGGCGGTAAGGAGATGCTTGCTATGACTGAGACAACTTTGCGCGACGATAGGGTGAAAGCGAGCTGGCAAAAGAGAAATCACCAAATCCGCTTTTTTCACTTCTAGCTCACACTGATCTTCGTTGAAAATATCAAAAGAAATCGCCTGTGCATGTGAGACATCACCGGTTTTGGCCTTGGCCCATTCTACCGCCAAATCACCGACGGTCATCGTCCATCCTTCTTCACCACAAACTTCAACTAAATATTTGATGAGGGCGCTGCTCGAACGGCCCGCCCCGATTACGAGTATATGTTTCATTAATCCCTTTTTGCTTCTCTACATAAAGTAGAAACGCAAACATACAGCTTTTCGGGTAGGTGGCCTATTGATAATGATTCCTTTTCCTACCCAATTAGCTTTCTGGCTTCGCCGAACGCTCGGGCGATTTTAACGCAACAGTATATCGATCCCTTTATCAAGGAATTCCATTTCTGCTTGGGCATCGAGCAAAGGTAATCCTTCAGGCAAGCCAGGTCTCTTATGGCCTGTGATACTCAAATATGTGTTTCTTACTATTTTTTGTCGTTTACTCACTAATGTCAATAGCTCGTCCAGCTTTGCAAAGGATTCGACTGCTTCCTGTAAACTACTTGCCTGTGCGACTTCTCCTTCCCCCAAAAACAACAGGATTTCCTTTGCCATCAACCAGTGGCCAGTCGCATTGGGATGTACGCCATCCTTGGCTAGAACAAAGGAAGGATATGCCAGACGTTGGTCCTCAAGATATTTTTTCATGGGCCAGTGTACATCAATCACATCCCAATCTGAGGTATAGCGAAAGCTGATCAACCAATCCGAATAGATATCCAAAACGTTGGCATAGGCTTCTCCCTTCTTCGGATCATAGATCGGAGGCGTAGCGTGTATGATGTCGATGCCAGCCTTTACAACTTCCTCATGTAGCCAAAGGATACCTTCCTTAAACTTAGCAAAACGTTCCTCATCAAAAGGCAGGTAAATCCCATCATTCATCCCGTAGGAAGCGATCACCAAGTCCGGTTTGGTCTCCTCCAATACTCGCGCCAAACGTTCGTGTAAATCCGGCCGAGGAAATCGTCCCTCTGCATGATTTTCTTCGGATAGACCCGATACAGTTTCACTCGGCAAACCAAGATTGATAATCTCAAGGTCTCGCTTTTGAATCCGAAAATATGTCTCGATATAGTTTATATACTCACCACTCCACGTAATGCTATTGCCAATAAATACGATCTTTTTTACGGAGGAAGGGAGCTCATAGGCTTCTTGCGCCTTGACGCTAAGCTGAAATCCAACGCATAAAATCAGATTCAATAGGATTAATCTCATAATGCTAGTTTGGGCTAAATATTGAAATGGTGTGATAAAACTATTGTGCTTGCTCATAAGCTTCAGTCAACCATCCTTTCAACTCTTCATCAAGCTCATTGGACTCGCTGATTTTCACGCGATGGGTGCACATCGTCCCAAAAGGCCCAGAGTTACCGAGTCGTTCGCTCGTGTCTTTGCCGGGGAGTTTCAAGCCTAAATCAATCCGCGTTTTGGTTGCGGGCTTTATGAGGGCAAACTGCCGTTTGCGGATGATACTCACACTGGTCTTTTTGGGAGTAATTTTGACATCTTCTCCTAAAGTCTGCACAAAGCTGATCAATTGATCATGAATGGGTCTAAGAGATTCTTTACCCTCATATTGTTGGGCGACTAAGTCCACCTCTGGACTGTCATCTGCTTTGGCGAGGCTCACGATTGTATTGGCAAAACCGTGGGTAACGCCATGTTCAGTTTTGAGAAACTTGACTGCTTCCGAATGCTTGGCAAAGGATTGCGTTTTGAGCAAAGCTTTCCATTCGTCAAGAGACTTGCCTGTCTTAGCAGGCATATTGTCAATCATGGTTTGTAGGGCTGGTTCCATATTCTAGTTATTTATCAGTGCCTTAAAAAGCTTTGATTGATCACCAATCTTTTAACCAAAAGATACGTAATAATTAAGATACTCAATCGGAAAACAGCCTCTTAATCAGTATATTGGTTCAGCAAAATGTAATATATTCTACGATATGGATATCAATAGAAGACTAATCGATACTTACCTAGAAATGATCAGTAGACTTGGTTTAGAAAGTCAACTTGAATTAATTTCTCGCTTATCGTCTTCTATGAAAAAGAAGGTGGAATCTTCTGAAGATTCATTTTTTCGATTATTTGGTTCTTTCTCTGATGAAAAGTCAGCAGAGACCATCATAGATGAAATCAAAGAATCAAGAGAGTTCAATCGAAAGTTGGAAAGCTTTGACTAAATATCTTCTTGACACCAACATTTGCATCTTTTTCTTTAAAGGCATGCATCAACTTGATGTAAAACTTCAGCGTATTGGACTGACCAATTGCTTTATCTCTGAAATAACCTTGGCTGAATTAATCTACGGAGCTGAAAATAGTGCTGATGTAGATAGACATTTGAAGATCATACAAGAATTTCAGCGCCGTATCCAAGTGATCCCCATTTTTAATGCCTTATCTATTTACGGCAAAGAGAAAGCCCGACTAAGAAAGGCGGGACAACTCATAGATGACTTTGATTTGTTGATTGGTGCCTCGGCCCTAGCAAACGATTTAGTATTGGTAACTAACAACACCAAACACTTTAACAGATTAGAGAACTTGCTGCTAGAGGATTGGACAGAAATCAACTAGTTCCTCTACACAATCTTCCGTCCATTGCTATCCGTAGTCAAGACATCGCTCATATAATCAAAGAATGGTAGCATCGCGGCAAAGGCATCAAGTAGTTTGGGAACAAAGTCCTCTGCCAAGACCTCTTTATCGCTAAAGGATTTGCGCACCACGAACTGCTTCATGCGGATCAGATCAATGTCTGGATGCTCCTTATCAAAGCCTTTGGGGGCGGTTTTGAGCGCATCGCCGACGAGTTCACCGAAGGTGTTCACAAAAGTCTCATCCGCTACGATCTGGCGCAATGGCTCAGCATCCATCACCAACTCATCTCGAATACGGCGGAGATCCTCTTTTTCGGGTCCCCAGAACCCTCCAGCGATAAAACTGCCACCATCGGGCATAATATGATAATAATAGCCTCCACGTAGCAGTTCGGTAGCACGCTTCATACGACCACTAAAATGGTTTTTGTAAGGGGCTTTATTCTTCGAAAAACGCACATCTCGATAGATACGAAAAAGCATTTTTTTACCCGTCATCGGCACCAAATTGTCCTGTTCGAGCATCCCATCCAATAGTGCCTCGGAGAAGTCGATCATATTGGCGCGAGCAAGTTCGTAGCGAGGCTTATTTTCTTGAAACCAGTCGCGATCATTATGCTTTTGAAGGTCGCGGATAAACTGGAAGGTCTTTGCTTGGATGATAGGAGATGACATAAGGCTAATTTACAGTTTCATGCGCAAAAATCCATTCCCAGACTTTTCCATTAGGTTAAACGCATCAAAACGCTTGGGCGCATTTTCTAGCCTTTTCTTCGCAGAACATCCCCGCTCACACTAGCCGCAACCCCTTCAAATGGGTTTTCTCACTGCCCAATTTCTCGATCATGACCGGAGAGCGCCACTTTAAAGGGGCCGAGATTGAGGCGGGGGATGTTTAGGCGGGCAAAACGGAAGTCCTGTATTTTGATGCGTTTAACCTAGTTTTCCATCTTCTTCGTCCCAGATTTCACCAGCGAAGCGAAAGTGATTTTTTTTGAGGATGCTGGTGGAAGCATTTTCTTCAGGCAGGGTGCGGGCGCTGATTTGGATGCTCGGGTCAGCTTTTCGGCTTAGCCGAACGAGGGCATCACAAATTTGGGTACCTATCCCCTGCCCTTCATGATCAGCAAAGGTATGATAAGCGATTTCGACTTTACCGCTTCGCGGAACGCCTTTAAATCCTCCCGTACCGACGAGGCGTTCGCCAAGGGCAGCAAAATACCCAATCCAGGGCGGATCATAGCCGATCTGCTCATAGTAAGAACCGAAGACCTCAAGTATCTGCTGACAGTCAGGATCAGAGGCAAAAGCTGCATTTTGAGCCGGGTCATTGGAGAGCGGAAGGAGTTGAATCATGGCTTGCGAGACTTGATCGACCGAGCTTGCATAAAAATAAAAAAAACAATGCCAACAAGGAACAAAGCACTAAAGAACAGGGTGTATGAATTCCTCCCAGATTTCAATGGTGCAGAATCTCCATTAAGGATAAAACTACTCCAATAAT
>JBGCFA010000335.1:0-9313 GCA_045106675.1 Bacteroidia bacterium | reverse complement strand
TAGGGGTGATTGGAGTAAGCCTCATGGTGGTTGATAGTATCGGGGCCTTGGATTCGTGTACCGCTTTGGTAAGCGTATTGGATACCATTGCTCCAATAGTAGTTTGCCAAGATATCAGTGTCGAATTAGACTCGATGGGTTTAGCCGTGATCGATGCGGGCATGATTGATGCCGGTTCATCTGACGCTTGTGGCATCCTCAGTTTGAGTTTGAGTCAAGATAGCTTTGGGATCGCCGATATCGGCACCCAACAAATCATGCTCACTGTCACCGACAACAATGGCAATATCGATAGCTGTATGGCCAGCATTACCGTACAAGGGACTAATTCGATCAAAAATGATGTCTTTGCTGAGCCTATCAGTATCTATCCTAATCCCACGGCAAATGAACTGAATCTGCGCTGGGAAAGCCCTCTTTATGGTACTGTCTCTTTAAGCATTGTCAATCACTTAGGACAAATTATGTATCAAGAGACCTTATCAAAGCATTCGGTCGATATGGCTACTCGCTTAGATGTGAGCCAACTAGCAACAGGAATGTATATCATCCAGTTGCAGCAAGGAGAAATGAGACAGTCCGCCAGGATGATCAAGCAATAAAATAGTAAAACGAAAAAGGGCGTTCCGCAAAGCGGGACGCCCAATCGTCATGTTGAAAGCAGGTCAACGACTATTTTAATACAACGATCTTTTTGGTCGCTTGGGCATCATCTGTACGTAAAATAACAGTATGAATACCAGCAGAGAGACTTTGAGTATCAATGTTCCACTCACGTACTCCGCTCACTTGTGATGCTTGCTGCGTATAAACTACACGGCCAGTGGCATCAAAAATCTGAACCGATACGCTTGTCGGACGACTTAGGTCAGTACGGATCTGAAGTTGATCGCTTACCGGATTCGGGAAAGCTTGTAACAGATCATTATTGACTGCTAAGTCATTGTAGATGCTAGTAGTGTTGCTCAGAAGTACAGCAGTACCGTCAGGTAGTACTAATAGGAGTCCAAAAGCAGCACCATCTTGGTTAGTAGTAGGATCAAGGAAGCCGGAAGCTAAGATGACTCCAGCACCACCTGCTAGACCAGCAGCGTCAGCGTCAAAAACCGCTAATACATTGCTATTGTCAGCGCCAGGCGTGATACCGAGACGATACAAGGCTGGAGGAACCGCAGCATATCCTTGAAAATCACCATATACGATGTCGTCGATGAGAGCAGGCGTTCCGCCATTGGCGAGAACATCAACTGTAGGCGCATCAGTCGCACCATGGAAGACACGTAGATCAACATCAGCAGCATTAGCAGCAGCCTCTTGCGCACCATTAGTTACGAATAGGCCAAAGGCAGTACTACGACTCTCAGGATTGACAGCATAAGTAGCAGGATCTAACACACCATTAGCAATGATGGTATAAGACTCACCATCTGTCAAAGTAGCTGGGATAGTCGCGATATTGTCAGTGATGCCAGTGCTATTTTTGCCAGCGATCACGATATCAAGTTCGTAGCCAGTAGGGAGGTCTACAAAAGGAGTTGCTGTGCGGAACGCAAAGTTGTCTAGTTTGAGCGTATCAGCGAGCATATTGATATACACATCGACCGTATCAGCAGCGATATCAGCAGCATTGTGGATGACCTGAGCGCGAGACTGACCGACAGCCCTCAATTGAGCTACTGTACCATCAGCAAAAGCGGCAAATAGTCCGAAAGCTTCTCCATTTTGGTTAGCAGTAGGATCAAGGAAACCAGAAGCAAAGATCAAAGTTGCTCCACCAGCAAGACCTGTGATATCTACATAATTAGGGATCAATACATTACTAGGATCATTGGCGGCAGTTAGGTCGATACGGTACTCAGTATCCGGTACGCTTAAATAGCCAGTGAAATCACCATAAGTAGCAGTAGGAACTACGGCCCCGCCATTGGCATTGACACCTACACTTGGCGCATCAGTAGCACCATGTAGTACCTTGATATCAACATCAGCAGCATTAGCAGCCGCTTCACGTACAGCAGTTTCGACTAAAAGACCAAAAGCAGTTGCTTCTCCATCAGGGTTAGCCGCAAATTGGCTAGGATCTAAGACTCCATTGGCCACAACAGCATAAGTCTCTCCATCCATAAGGGTAGGAGTGAAGGTAGCGATTGCTTCGCTTGATACGGTACTCGTAGGGCCTGCTACTGCAATACTCACTGGGTAGCCAGTAGGCAGATCTAGGAAGGCAGTCGCAGAGCGGAACGCAAAGTCGTCTAGCTTTACCGAATCTTTGATCCAGTTTACATAAATATCAACTGTGGCAGCACCCGGATCAGCAGAGTTATGAATTACCTGTACTCTTGAGTTTCCTACAGCAGTAAGTGGCAGTACTGTACCGTCAGCCAAAGCAGCAAACAGACCAAACGCTTCTCCATTTTGGTTCATTGCAGGATCAAGGAAACCAGAGGCGAATACAACTGCACTACCACCAGAAGCTGGGCCTAAATCAACATAATAGCTAGCCACAATCGTGGTGTTGGCACCCGCAGGGGTAACATCTAATATATACTCAGCCGCAGGAACAGTCGCCGGTCCTTGGTAAGTGCCATAAGCTATATTGCTGATCAAAGGCGTTGCACCACCATTGGCCAATACGTCTACGTTTGGCGCATCAGTCGCACCATGTAAAACCGCAAGATTTACACTACCGGCAGATGCGTTAGCAGGAGCAGGAGTCAATACAGCGTCAGTCAAAGCAATATTAGCATTGACAGTACTATTAAAATTGGCCGGAACGACTACTCCAGTGGCTGCTACGACATAGCTTTGCCCAGAAGTAAGGTTGTAAACAAAGTTCTTGAGAGTATCATCGACACCAGCACCCGTCGTATTACTAGTAGATGGAGCGATGCCGACATTGACATTTACGCCTGATGGGACTTGTAGGAAAGGAGTCGCGCTGCGGAACGCAAAATCATCTTGAAGTAAGGTTCCGTTGACATACACATCTACCTGTGCTGCGAGTGGGTCTGGAGAGTTGTGGATGATCTGGACGGTGGCAAATTGAGCCACTACGCTTAGGTTTGCAAAGAGCATAAAGAGCCCTAGCACTAATGGTAACATTAGCTTTTTCATAATCAATTTTGAGTTTTGGTTATCTAGAAATTTTGAGTTGTCTAAAAAGTTTCCGAGCCGGCGCTAGCGAAAGGAATACGCCAGGCTCGGAATTAGTACCGCTAGGTACTGTAATCACATAAAAGGAACACACAAAAAGAACGAACCTAAAAACTATGTTTCGTCTAAAGGACGGAACATATACTTAACCTATAAAACACTTAATCTGTTTGAGAAAATTTGATTTTTTATGTAAATATTTACGGTATAGATACCAGTTGCTAATTGGCTTATATCCAGTGAGTTATTGTTATTACTAATTAGTAATTCTTCAGCTTTGACCATACGCCCAAGCTGATCAAAAACTACTAGTTCGGCACGGCCGGAATAGGGGAGAGAAGCTATCTCAAACTGCACCGTTCCGGTAGCAGGATTTGGATATATGTTCAATCTTTGGTCAGAAAAGTCATCCTTTTCGACGCTCATCGCAATTTGGATGTTGCTCCTGTCTGTATCAACTTCAATAAAAGAGCCTTGTTGGTCTAGGAGGGAAACATGGATCAATCCTATATCGGTGTTTAGAAAATCTTGCTTACCAGCTATGTCATCAATTGCCACGATAATGTCACCTACTTTGCCGTAACCAGTCCTCGCAATCTGATTGGTTCTGCTAATTCCGACGTCTACTTGGCCTTTTTGGTAAAAATCTTTATCCAGCGTAGCCATATCAATATCATTATCACCGAGCCATGAATCAGTATATTCGATTCTAACTGAGCCCGAATCAATCAAACTCTTGTCATAATCGATGCTGAAGGCAATCCCTATTATATTATTGGCAGGATTGGAGATTGACCCCAGGATAATAGGCGCTTTGATCGTATCTCCAGGGGTAAAAGGACCCGTTGGAAAATCCACATAAAAGGGTACCCCACTTGGCAAAGTGCCACTAGCACCCATGGACTGAGCTTGGAAGTAGTTAAACTCAATCACCTCAAAATCTTGCCATTCAATCACGCCATCTCCATTGGCATCTGAGTGAACTTGATCTACTCCCGCACTATTGAGACTCCCCCAATCCGGAGCGGCTTGACCAATGAAGTTGTTATGTGCATTGGGTCTGAGTGGTCCGACACTATTAAAGGAGCGTCCGATAGGCAAGACATCAAAATTATTGGCTAAACCATTGCCATCAGCATCTCCTGGCAGTACACATTCAGCTAAAACGAAAATGATGATCGTATCATGTGCTACAGCAGCTGTTGCATCATCACTCACGCTTACTATGATGGTGTCATTGCCAATAGCAGTAGGAAGCAAGTAAACGGTGGCTGTAGTATCCCCTGTACTCCAAGTCCAAGTGAGATTACCTTGTTGTCCACTTACAATGGGTGAAAGGGTAATAGGAGCCCAGAGACAGCTGTAAATACTGTCTTCGGCCAAATCTACATTCAGCGATTGTGCCTGAACCGCTGATCCTCCTAAAATCGTAACAATGACTAGGAGGCGAGAGAGAAGATGTAGTAGTGAATTCTTCATATGCCGATTTTGTTTAAAGCTTACACTCCTATAATCGACAATACCCGCAAAATGTTTGCCCTAGAGGATAGACAGAAAAATCGCCTTCTTGCCTAATTAATTTTACCCAGTATATGTTCTTGTCTGTAAATCAGATATTTAAGTAGGGTTTAGTGCTCTCTTTCTGTAATACATCTAAAGTTCTGCATGGAAAGTTCAAGGTTCATCAATCTGCTCAGACTGTTGAGTCATACCCAATTTCGACGTTTTGTCAGCTTTGTTAATTCCCCCTATCACAATCAAAATGACAAACTCTCGAAATTGATGAAGCATTTGAGTAAGGCGGCACCTGATTTTCGAGGGTACCTATTACAGAAGGAGGTCATATTTGAGGCGGTGTTCGGCAAGGCCGCTAGCTACGAACCGCAAAAAGTCTTCAATCAAGTATCTCGTCTCCGGCAATTGTGGGAAAAATTTGTCATCGCAGAGAATATAGAGCATGATGAACGGACTCAAGCCTTGCAACTTTTGAATGGGCTAGATAGGTGGAAACTTAGTGATGCCGTTTCTAGATCATTTGATCGCGTTTGGCAGAGCCATAACAAGCAAGAAGTACGAGATAATGCCTACTACTTCCATACTCATCAATTGCTTCCTTTTGCTGAAGCAGGAAGTGATGCCAACAGAAGAGGGATGAACGCCGGTTTGATGCAGCAAATGGAGACATTGGACTTGATGTATCTAACCACCAAATTGAAATATAGCTGTGAGTGGCTCAGTCGCAACTTCATTACAGACTTGAGTGGGGAAGATCATTTGATAGAAGCCTTGATCAATGAACTAGCGGATCCTGAGCATCCTTATAGGCAGATTCCAGCAGTTTCTATCTATTATCAAATCCTCCAAACATTCATCGAAGCAGATAATGAGACGCATTATTATGCTCTACTCACTTTGATCGCGCAAAATGCGGATCAATTTGAGAGGAAGGAATTAGCGGATATGTATAATTATGCTCAAAACTACTGTGTCAGAAAAATCAATGAGGGGAGGAGTGAGTTTTTTGAGGAAGTATTTAAACTCTATAAGCGACAGTTAGAAGAAGAGACCCTGATCAGTAGTGGCTTCTTGCCGCATGAACATTACAAAAATATCACGACGGTAGGCTTGCGCTTAAATCAATACAGTTGGGTAAAAGCGTTTTTGGAACAATACCAAGCTCGACTTCACCCTGACAATCGTGAAAATGCTTATATCTACAATCTGAGTATCTATTATTATGAGCAGGAACGCTTTCCAGAGGCGATGAAGCTCCTTCAAAAAGTGAGTTTTACGGATGTATATTACGATATCAGTGCTCGCTCCACCCTTTTGAAGATTTATTACGAAACGGGCGATATGGACTCCTTACGCTATCATCTGGAAGCTTTTAGGGCTTTTTTGAAGCGTAATAAATCCATCTCAAAAGTCAAACTGGAGCAAAATCAGAACCTTATTCGATTCTGCAAAAAGCTCATGCGTTTGCGAAAGAGTAGGGGAGCAGCTAATCCTGCGACTTACGAAAGCCGTTGGTTGGCCTTGAAGGAAGAGCTTCAGACTACCAAAGCGGTTCATTTGACTTGGTTAAGACAGCAATGCGAAATATTGCGACTTAATCATCATCCCCTCGGCTGATGTTAGCCAGAAGCGTCAATAATTCGCGAGCCTCTTCTACGGAACGTACTTTATAGCGAGCAGAGGTTCGTGATAAACCGACTTTGATGGTATAGGCAGAGTCGGGTACCGCAGCGAAGGTATCTTCGTCTGTATGATCATCTCCGATGGCCATGACGAAATCCCATTTTTGACGATTGAGCCACATACTAGCAGCTTTGCCTTTATTGATGCCCGCATTACGGATTTCGACCACCTTATTGCCCTCTAGGACTTGTAAGTTGTGATTGGCGGTCAAATAAATCAATTGATCACGAATCTCACGTACACGATTGGAACCTAATTCATGATCAACCATGCGATAATGCCAAGCTAAGGTATAGTCTTTTTCTTCGATGAAGGAACCGGGCGTTCTTTCCACCAAGTTTTCAAGTATAGGCATTACTGCAGGTTTCCAACTTGCGATCACGCCTTCATTAAGCTTCCATCCTTGCTCTTTCCACAGCCAGACACCATGTTCTGAAACCATTTCGATGCCGCTTTCTCCAAACCATGCTCCTAAAGTATAGCGATCACGGCCACTAATGATCACCGGCATAGTACCAAATTGATTATTGAGTTTTTCGACGATTTGCATGAGCGTATCATCTGGAGAAGCCGCATTGGGGTCATTTTTGAACCCAACCAAAGTGCCATCATAGTCCAACAATAAAAGTCTTGATTGAGCTTTTTTATAGGACGCTAACATTTGGGAAAGCGTATCTTCTTTTAGCAGTTTCGTTTCTCTATCTTTTTGCAATTTCTTAACTTCAATTTGTTCTCTAATAAAACTATTTGCCCAATGCTCAACGCTATATTTTTTGAGTTTACGCTGCATTTCTTTTAGAGCAGTCGCTTGCTCAGCTTCGGGCATTTCAAGCGCTTTGACGAGGGCTTGTTCTATCTCATTGATATCATTGGGATTGATAATCATGGCTTCAGGGAGATCATTGGCAGCACCGGCCATCTCGCTGAGTATCAAGACTCCTCTTTGATCGGTTTCCTTGCTGGCAACAAATTCTTTTGCCACGAGATTCATACCATCTCTCAAAGGAGTGATCAACGCAATATGAGCCGCTTTGTATAAGGCACATAAGCTTTCAAAAGCAAAAGAACGATAATAGTAGCGAATGGGTATCCAATTGAAGGAGCCATATTGGCCGTTGATTCTACCGACTAACTCATCGATCGAAACCTTCAACTCTTGATACTGATCTACATTAGAACGCGAAGGCACAACCACCAATATCAGCGTTACTTGACCATGATATTTGGGATTACGTTCGAGGAAGCGTTCAAAAGCTTGAATCCTTTGCGGGATGCCCTTCGAATAATCCAATCGATCGATTGAAATAATCAACTTTAAGCGTTGACTATAGTCTTGGATAAACTTTACTTCATCAGTAACACCCGCCTCGTTTTCAGGAAACGCATATTTATTATAGTCTATCCCCATGGGGAACGCATCCACATTTACTGAGCGATTGTTGATGATCAGTTTCCCAAAATTGTGCTCATATCCATTGATCCGATATACCGCACTCAAAAAGTGTCGCATATAGCCAAAGGTGTGAAAACCGATCTGATCTGCTCCAAGTATTCCTTTCAACAACTCCTCACGCCATGGTAATGTGCGAAAAATCTCGTAGGAAGGAAAGGGTATGTGCAGGAAAAAACCAATTGAAATAGAAGGGAATTTTTCTCTTAACATTCCCGGTACAAGCATCAATTGATAGTCATGTACCCAAACCATATCATCCTCGCGCAAAACTTCGATTACCGCCTCCGCAAAATGTTGATTTACGGATTGATAACTTTCCCAAGCATCATCATCATAAGAAGTATACTGGGTGAAATAATGGAAGTGAGGCCAAATAGTTTTATTACTAAAGCCTTCATAGTAAAGCTTCACCTCTTCAGCAGTCAAAAAGACAGGGATCATCTTGTCTTTTTGAAATTGCTGCTTGATAGATGTTTGTTCTAAGGGATCCTCTACCGTTTCACCGGGCCAGCCAATCCAGATGCGTTCGATAGATTGGTCGAGCGAATTTAAGCCCGTAGCAAGTCCACCAGCGCTAGGGTAGTAAATCAGTTCCCCTTTTTTGCGGTTAATGGTTATAGGTAGTCGGTTTGAGACTATTATGAGTCGAGCCATATTGATACGAATGTAAGAGGAGACCTTTCTAAATCCAAGGCTATGATGGGATTATGGGAAATATCATTAGTTTTGTGCCGACAACGGAAAAGGCGTTATGAAAGTTCACTTTGTCGCTATAGGCGGTAGTATTATGCATAGTCTAGCCATTGCTTTAAGCGAGGCAGGACATCAAGTAAGCGGTTCAGACGATCAGATTTATGATCCAGCTCGAACCAAGCTGGCAAAACATGGCATTTTGCCAGAGGAGGAAGGCTGGCATCCAGAACGTATTCATGCAGGACTTGATGCGGTTATTTTGGGTATGCATGCTTTTGAGGATAATCCAGAGTTAGCTAAGGCTCAAGACCTTGGACTCAATATCATGTCCTTTCCGGAGTTTATCTACCAGCAGTCTTTACAAAAACAGCGTATCGTTATCGGAGGTAGTTTTGGTAAAACCACCATTACTTCGATGATTATGCACGTCCTCGATGGTGTTGGTAAAAAATTCAACTATTTAGTCGGAGCCTCTGTACCGGGATTTGACAATTCGGTACGCTTAGAAGAAGATGCCCCCATTATTTTGCTGGAAGGAGATGAGTATCTCACTTCAAGGATCGATCCGAGGCCCAAATTTTTGCTTTATCAGCCTCATATGATTCTCCTCTCGGGCATAAGCTGGGATCATATCAACGTCTTTCCTACAGAAGAGGTGTATGAGCAACAATTTATCAAACTCCTCCAATCAGCTCCCAAAGCGGCTAATATCATCTATGACAAAAATGATAAACGCCTCAATAAATTAGTAGAGGAACATACAGATAGCGATACACATTATCTATATCCTTATAAAACGCCTAAGTATAAGGTCAA
>JBGCFA010000334.1:0-10165 GCA_045106675.1 Bacteroidia bacterium | reverse complement strand
ACTACTTTCGCTCAATCTCCAGTAGGAAAGTGGAAAACGATTGATGATGAAACAAATAAACCCAAGTCTATCGTAGAGATCTACGAAAAAGATGGCAAGCTATATGGCAAAGTTATCAAGCTGTTCCGGGAACCAAGCGAAGAGCAAGATCCCAAATGTGATGAATGTGATGCCGATGATCCACGTTATATGCAACGTGTGATGGGCATGGAAATCCTCAAAGGAGTGGAAAAAGACGGAGACGATTGGGAAGATGGAGAGATCCTTGACCCTAAAAATGGTAGCATATATGATTGCGATCTCGAACTCGAAACTGCCGACAAACTCAAAGTACGTGGTTATCTAGGTATTTCTCTGATTGGGAGAACCCAGTATTGGTACCGCGTGACTGAATAAATAATTTAGTCTCCATTTTGCAAAACGCTGCCAGAGTTTGAACTCTGGCAGCGTTTTGCGTTTAGTCAAATCCAATGCATTCCTTGCTCGTTCTACATTGGATTTGATTATTGGGTGTTATTTTAGGTTCTCTTCAAACAGCTTGAATATCCGCTTATACTCATCCGCCCAACTGCTAGGTTCGCGAAATCCGTGGCCTTCCATCGGAAAGATGGCTACTTCCCAATCTTCTTTACGTAGCTCGATTAGGCGTTGCGCGAGGCGCACCACATCTTGAAAGTGCACATTGGTATCCACCATGCCATGACAGATAAGCAAAGCACCGTCGAAACCCTCGGCATGATAAATCGGAGAACTCCGAACATAAGCGATACTATCTTCTTGCGGCATATTGAGCATCGCAGCGGTATAGCCATGATTGTAATGCGCCCAATCCGTTACCGGCCTTAGTGCCGCTCCACAGGCAAAGCTTTCTGATTCTTGGAACATCGCCATCAGTGTGATAAATCCTCCATAAGAGCCCCCATAAATGCCGACTCGATCAGGATCTATCCCGTATTGCTCTACCAAAAATTTTGCGCCATCCACTTGATCACTTAGGTCTTTGCCGCCCATATCTCGATAGACCGCCGTGCGAACGTCTCGTCCATAACCCGCACTCGCCCGAAAATCCATATCCAAAACTGTATAGCCGTGATCGACCAAAAGATTGTGAAACATATACTCCCGATAATAGGCGCTCCACCAGCCGTGCGCATTTTGCAAATATCCAGCGCCATGTACAAAAATTACCGCCGGACCGTCTTTTGGCGCATTTTCGGGGCGATACAATCGGGCATAAACCTCTTGTCCATCGCTAGCCGCGAACGTTAGTATTTCGGGCTCGCGCCAAGGATATTCTAGCCATTCTTCTTTAATCGAATTCGTTACGGATACCTTCTCTGCTCCCGCTTCATTGGGCATAAGGTAGAGTTGCCAAGGGCGATTGGTGGTGGAGTGTCGCACTGCAAGCCAGCGTTCGTCTGGTGAAAGACTGGCTTCATGATTGCCTTTGCCACTAGTGATTTGATTCAGTTTCCCACCTTTGATGGGCATACTATAAAAATGACGTTCCCCTGGATGCTTGGCATTGGCGGTGAAGTACCAAGTCTTACCATCAAGCGAAACTTTAGGATTGTAAACCTCAAATTCTCCCTTGGTGAGCTGGCGCGTTTTATCACTAGATACATTATAGGTATAGAGGTGAGAATAACCGCTTGCCTCCGATTGATACCAAAGCGTCTCATTGTCATTGAGCCAACCGACACTACCGACTGTACCTAACCAGCGTTGGATACCGGGACCACCGATCCAAGCTTCATCGTGCTGATGGTCGGCCACTTTAAGCGCTCCGCTTTGCAAGTCTAAAGTTGCGATCCAACGATCTTTAAAATCCAAAGAACGGATCACCACCATCGCTTTGCTACCATCTGGCGACCAGCGAGGCCCTAGAATCATAACTGCTTTGGGCTTTTTGAGCGTATCAGCATGGCCGTAATCCGCCATATAATCAGCTGCCTTGTGGATGCCTGCTAGATCTGCTGTCTCAACAAAGATCACGCTATCAAGTGCCACAGAATAAATTCCAAACCGACTGCGGTCTAGTGGACTACCCACTTTGGGTCTGGCCCGTAGCATATCAGCATAGCCTGATTCTGCAATGTAATTAGGGACTTCGGTCCGAGGCGCTTTCGCAGATTGGATCAATTGAAAAGTAGCAAATTGTCCATCTGGGCTAAGCTGCAAACTCCGTAAAGATTGACTCGCTAGATAGTAGGGTTTGGGGCCTGTTTGGGCAAATGCTTTACGTGCTTCAGTACTGGCTTCTTGCTTACTTTTTCGTTCGGCTAAGATGCCGATCAGGGCCTGCTCCTCTTGCTCTATCCATGTCTGATTATCCGTTTTGGGCTTTTTTGCCTTCTTACGGTCTGCTCCCTTCGTGAAACGCGTGATCTGTACTCTGCGACCCGAATCCACATACCAAAGAAAAAGATTGTCTCCTTCTTGGTAGGCAATGGCCTCATCATTCATGACAAACTTAGGATTACGCTCACTGGCAGCAGTTTGGGTTAAGCGTTCGACCCGGTCGGCCGCTAAGTCATGCCAAAATATATCTCCCTGATGGGCGAAGACTTTGACAGTGCGATCTTGATTATAGCTGCCGTTCGCAGAACGCGGGAACATACGCTGCGCCTCAAAGGCTAATTTATTGGGTTGGCTAGGATCAGTGAGGCTGATTTCATAGAGTGAATCGGCCGCTGCCTCCTCTGGATTCCAATAAAAGCGGAGTTTTTTGCTATTTTCGGTCCAACGTAATCGACTGGGCTGACTGCCAATCCAAGCCGGATCTTGCATGATTTGATCGATACTGAGGGGCGATTGGGCTGATAAAGTGCCAAAAGTTAGAAATTGTGAAAGAAAAAACGTCCAAATAAGTATCCGTTGGAGCATAAGATTCGTTTTTAGAGTAGGTTATGGTTCACAAAATGCAAAGGGCAACTTGAAAAATGAAAAGTCCTACGCAAAAGAATTCCCCCCGATAGTGAAAAAACAGCTTCTCATATTTGATTTTGATGGTACCATCGCCAATACTTGGCAAGTGGCAGGACGGATATTGGAAGATGTACGAGAGACCTATACGCTGCCTCCCGTAGACATGGATCGTCTAGCGGAACTTCGTGGTAAAAGTATCAAGGAACTGCTCAAGATCTCTGGTCTTAGCTGGTGGCAATTGCCTCGCTTTCTCAACCATGCTCGCAAACTATTCAAAGTTTATATCGACGAAGTACCACCGATCAAGGGGATGCCAGAGGCGATTCGTGATTTGCAAAGCCGTGGTTTTAAGATGGGAATCCTTACCTCTAACTCTGAGGATAGTGTGCGGATATTTCTCGAGAAAAATAATCTGGAGGGTTTTGACTTTGTCTTAGCACCCGAGAATCTGTTCGGCAAGGCCGGTGTCATCAAACGGATTTTGAAGTATAGTAAACTCAAGGGGGGCTCGGTCATCATGATTGGGGATGAGGTCCGAGATATCAATGCAGCCACTAAAGCGGGGATTGATTCGCTAGCGGTAAGTTGGGGCTTTAATTCTGAGGAATTGCTGATGAGTGGGAGTCCGACGCATTTGGTGCACTCACCCGAAGAGATGTTGATTTATTTGCAAGAGGAGTTTCTCAACCAAAACGACGCCATTTCCCCCGACGTCTGATAAACCAACGGCGGGATTTGAAGTATTCTCCTTCCATCCAAAATAGGTAGTCGCCTTCCGAAAATTCAGACATACTGAGGTCTAAGCGATAAGGTACGCCCGCTTCTAACATGCCCTCAAAAACTACCGCCAGCGTAACGCCTAATTGATTGCGAATTTCTACTCGTAATTGTTGGGGTATTGCTACTTGGATTTGGGCCGATTGCTCAGTCTCTGCAAACGCGATCGAATAAGCCTGATCGTCCAGAGGATGCTGGCTGACTATTTCACTATACTGTATCTGTCCGTTCAGACTTTCCAGCCCCAAACGATAGTACTTATAAGCATTATTATTTATTGGAAATTGATAGTGATAATCATTAGCGCCAGAAGTACTGCTTTGCTGCGGCACAAAGTCCAAAGATTCAAATTTGATCCCGTCGCGGCTTTGCTCAAGCTTAAAGCCTTTATGATCGGATTCGCTTAGCATCTGCCACTCTATTTGCAGGCTCGTTCCCTTATCTTGGAGGCTTAAGTTGCTCCATTTGGCAGGACTTGGTTCAATAGAGGCGGGAGTAGTTTGTTTGATGACACTGCCCGGCACATATACTGAGGCAATACTGATTAGGCTACTTTCTGGGATCCCTGCGGGGAACGCTAGCTCATAGTGGAGTAATAATGAAGCTCCTGCTTGTAGATTGAGCCCTTTTAGGCTCAATTCATTGGTGTTTTCTGTAGATAGTGGGCGGGATTGTCCATTTAGGCTGATGCTTTTGATGATGGCATCTGGATGAGGAGCCGTAGCAATTAGATTGATAAGGCCGTTTTCTCTGTCGTAATTAGTCCCTTGTGGCGGATTGTGGATCAATACCTCATATCGTGCCCACTGCTGCGACTCATTGGGTGCACTGATCAAGCGATGCTTGAGCTGCAAAGGAATGTATTGAATATTAAACTGATCGCTTTCCTTTTGCAAGGCTAAGACTTCCTGATTTACCTTTACGCCATAGGCGAACGGGAAAGAGCGTTCGGCGAAGGCGATATCCTCAGAAACTTGGACCATGATCTCTAGGCGTAAGCTATCGACCAAGATACCTTCAATCAAAAGGCGTTTTTTGCCGCTGTAAGAGAGGACGGTCGCTTGCTCCAACGAACCATTGAGAACCTTGAGACTAGAGGGTAGAAAACTTGCGTCCAAATCATCAGGTAGATGCAAATAGAAATCAGTGATCGTACTCTCGTCAATTACCAGTCCATCCAGATCTATTTCGACTCGAAAACTATTGCCAAGCCGCACTTCTTCAATTGGCCATGAGACTTTAGCCTTTAGGAGTTGCTGATCTCCCAACATATAGATGCTGCCGGCAATCAACATAGCAAGGCCCAAGCTACCCACCAACCAACTTGTACGAATAGCAAGACGAGGACTTATCGAAAACCGATTTTTCAAAGTATTAGAGATATGGACTAGATTTGTTTGTCCAATATTAATACTTTACACTTGGGGTATAAAACGAATGTGTGGAATATTGTTACTTATGTCTTCGCATTTTGAGGCGAGCGATAAAGGGGGGAGTCACAGGGCTTCCTTCACTAGCTAGAATGAGAACTCCATCCTGCTGATAGTCTACCGCTTCATATTGTCTGCCCAATCTAGTGGGAGGAATTTCCTGCCTATAGAGCGTTCCGCCAAGGAAATCACGTTCCTCGAAATCACTGAGGATGAAGAGAGACGACTTCAAGGGCCAAAACTTATCGCGCCGATAATCATAGGTGATTAGGGTTATTTCGTCTCCTTGAGGATTGATAGCCGCAGCTGTTACGACTCGATCTTGGAGAGAAAGACTGTCTTTTAATACGGCTACATATTCTCCCGCTTGGTCAGGTAGGGCATATAGTTTGGTGAAATAATTGCCATCTCCGGAGCGATTTTTGGAGAAGATATAAAGTGAATCAGCATACCAAAAACAGGCTTCCGCATCAAAATTTTGTTGAGCGGCTAGGGGAGGGAAGGCCTTTTGATCAGGATAGCGAAATCTAATCTTTTCAGCTGCTTTCATTCCTGCTTTCCATTTATAGATCAGCAAGTCCTGCCGCGCGTTGAGGTTATTGCCGATATCACAGAGGTAAAGATAGCCTTGCTTATCGCTGGTCAATTCTTCCCAGTCCACGTTTTGCGATCCCGGTATTGAAATGGAGTCTAGGAGCTCTCCCTCAAGACTAGTTGCGTATATGCTCGGTTTGCCCCCACTGTCATTGAGCCACCAGCAAGTATCTGGGGCAGACAGATAAAGTCCTGAAGCTTCGGCTATGGTGTCAGGTAAACGAGCGAGACGTTGATACCGCCAAGTCTGACAAGCAGATAACAAACCAATTGAAAATAGTAAAAAATAGATGTGCTTTGGGAATAAAATCATCGCTAGAAAATTGATGCTTTGCCTGAGTCCGGCTAACTTTATCCTTGAAGAAACCAAAAGCCTATGTTAAAACAAATCACGCCTACTTCTACCCGTGCTTGGAAAGAACTTGAAGCTCATTTTGCAGACATGAAATCTGTTCCGATGCGAGGTCTTTTTGCGGCTGATCCAGCGCGTTTTGAGCGTTTCAAGGTCAGTTTTGAAGATATATTACTTGACTTCTCCAAAAATCGGATCAATGACCGCACGATGGAGTTGTTGTTTGATCTTGCAGAGGAGACCGATTTGCAGGATGCTATTCAACAGATGTTTAGTGGTGCTGAGATCAATGAGACCGAAGGCAGGGCCGTTTTGCATACCGCTTTGCGGAACAGATCCAATCATCCTATCCTAGTTGATGGAAAAGATATCATGCCTGAAATCAATCAGGTCTTAGGCCAAATGGAGGCCTTTTCCAATCTTATCCAAAAAGGTCATTGGCTGGGTTATACCAATCGTCCGATCAGTGATATTGTCAATATCGGCATTGGGGGTTCTGATTTGGGACCGGTGATGGTTACTGAAGCTTTGAAGCCCTATTGGAATGCGCGTATCAAGGTTCATTTTGTCTCTAATGTAGATGGAACGCATATCGCGGAGACTTTGAAAAAAGTCAATCCAGAGACGACGATGTTTATGATCGCCTCTAAGACCTTTACTACGCAAGAGACGATGACCAATGCGTATACAGCGCGAGAATGGTTTTTGGATGCTGGCGCATCGGAGGCAGATATTGCTAAGCATTTTGCGGCCTTATCTACCAATTTGGAAGGAGTTACTGCATTTGGGATTAATCCTGATAATATGTTCCGTTTTTGGGACTGGGTAGGAGGCCGTTATTCCCTTTGGTCTGCGATTGGTTTGTCTATCGCTTGTGTGATTGGTTTTGAGAACTTTCGCAAGATGTTGGAAGGGGCACATGCCATGGATCACCATTTCAAAACTGCCCCTTTAGCGAAAAACCTGCCAGTTATCCTTGCTTTGCTTGGAATCTGGTATAATAACTTCTTTGGCGCAGAGTCTGAGGCGATCTTAGCTTACGATCAGTATATGCATCGTTTTGCGGCTTACTTTCAGCAAGGCAATATGGAGTCCAATGGCAAATATGTCGGGCGTGATGGCAAAAAAGTTAGCCACCAGACGGGGCCTATTATCTGGGGAGAGCCAGGGACCAATGGTCAGCATGCATTCTATCAACTGATCCATCAAGGAACCAAAGTGATTCCATGTGATTTTCTAGCACCAGCCCAAAGTCATAATGATATTGGCGATCATCATCCAAAGCTGCTAGCCAACTTTTTTGCGCAAACCGAAGCCTTGATGATGGGCAAAACGGAAGCGGAGGTTATTGCTGAACTACAAGCCCAAGGACTAAATGAAGCTGAAGTAGAGCGTTTGGCTCCATTTAAAGTTTTTGAAGGCAATCGTCCGACGAACTCGATCTTATTCAAAAAACTCACTCCACGTACCCTAGGCAGTTTGATCGCCCTTTATGAGCATAAGATTTTTGCTCAGGGGGTAATTTGGAATATTTTCAGCTTTGATCAATGGGGTGTTGAACTCGGCAAACAGCTCGCGAAGCAAATATTACCAGAATTAGAAAACGATACGAAAGTGGAGAGTCACGATAGCTCTACCAACGGCTTGATCAATGCTTGGAAGGAAATGCGATAGCTTAGTAGAAGGGAATTTGAAAGTAGCTTGCGGCTTGCAAACCGGACTACCCAAGCGTTCCGCGCAGCGGGCAGACAGAAGTTTAGCCGTAAATCTAACCCACAAGCGAAGCTGCTAAATCAACGGAAAAACCAAAAAGCCGATCCACAAGAGTGAATCGGCTTTTTGTATAGTTTCGAGATACTTTAAATCATTATAATCATCCCGAAGGTCGCTTTAATAGCCACCACCACGATTGTAGCCACCGCGATCTCCGCCGCCGCCACCACGATTGTAGCCGCCGCGATCTCCGCCACCGCCACCGTAGCCGCCACCGCCGCCATCACGATTGTAACCGCCGCCACCACCGCCACCGCGATTGTAACCGCCGCCACCACCGCCACCGCGATTGTAACCACCGCCGCCACCGCCTTCTTGGGGACGTGCTTTTTTAACAACAATGTTTCTATCCTCAACAAGTGCTTCGTTGAGCGCATCTACTGCGGCATTACCCTCTTCGTCATTGGGCATTTCAACAAAACCAAAGCCACGGGACTTGCCCGTCTCACGATCTAAAATAACCTTCGCAGAAGAGACCTCTCCGTAATTGGAGAACATGGATTCCAACTGATCACTATCAATAGTGAAGTTGAGATTGGCAACAAAAATATTCATAATAAAAAAGGAGAAAAAATTAGTAACACGCTAAAACATTTACTCAGGAGTAAATAGGAATAATTAGGAGTCGAAATCTAGACTACTGATAGAGGCGTTACCACAAAAAGGGTTGAACTGACTTCCGATTGTAATTACTAAGACTAGACTACTGGGAGACAATTTATGAAAAATTTAATTCAAAACCAGTATTTGCTCGAATACTGGAATATCTAAAAATTATCTATTACAAAGCCTGAGGGCCTATTTCCGGCCTTTGTCAAAGTCTTGAAACATACTTTTTCTGCCAAATTTCTTACAAATGGGACATTCATATGGATTATGTCCGCGAGCTGGACAATACTCCCGCCCGAAGAAAATAATCTGCAAATGCAGCTTATTCCAAAGCGCTCGTGGAAACAAACGCTTGGCATCCCGTTCTGTTACCTCTACATTTTTGC
The DNA here is from genome assembly GCA_045106675.1 of Bacteroidia bacterium. Taxonomy (GTDB): domain Bacteria; phylum Bacteroidota; class Bacteroidia; order J057; family J057; genus JBCAWW01. The sequence continues at coordinate 1,316 of JBGCFA010000334.1, read as the reverse complement.
CATTGCTCAATGTCCAACGATGCAGCAAGCGGTGGATATGCGTATCGACCGGAAAAGCTGGCACCCCAAAGGCTTGTGCCATCACGACCGATGCAGTTTTATGGCCCACACCCGGCAATGCCTCCAAGGCCGTAAAATCTTGAGGTACGATGCCATCGTGTTGATCCAACAATATCTGAGAAAGCTCCGAAATCGCTTTTGACTTACGAGGCGACAAGCCACAAGGACGTATGATCGCTCGAATATCATCCACTGGCACCTGGGCCATCACTTGCGGATTGTCTGCTAGTTCAAATAAGGCAGGAGTCACTTGATTGACGCGAACGTCTGTGCATTGAGCGGACAACAAAACTGCGACCAACAAGGTATATGGATCTTTGTGATCCAATGGCACTGGCGTTTCTGGATAGAGTGATTCCAGTGTTTCGAGGACAAATTGAACTTTTTCGGCTTTTAGCATGATATCGCAGCAGTTTTCTTGACAAAACTAATCAGTTTTTGGGACTCATCGTCTATAGACTTCTGACTTCGGACTTTATGCTGTACTTTTGCCTCGCGTCGCGGAACGCTTAGCCTCTATCTCAATACCTATGTCCCGTAAATTTGCCTATAAAGAATTAGATCAGGAAGGTCTCGAAACGCTTGAAACTATCGCTGGTGCCAATCGCTTCAATGCATGGATGGCCAATACGGTACAGCAATATATGATACCGGGACGAGTACTCGAGATCGGCAGCGGTATCGGCAATATCTCTCGGCAATTTCTCGACAAAGGCTACGACCTCACCGTCAGTGATATCCGTGAAAACTATTGCGGCTACCTAGAAGAAAAGCTTACTGGCTACGATAATCTCCGTGACATCGCACAGATGGACTTGGTACACCCTGAGTTTGAAAGCGTCTATGCAGACTATATCGGTAGTTTTGAAAACCTCTTTGCCCTTAACGTCATCGAACATATCGAAGATGATGAACTTGCCTTAGCCAATTGTAAAAAACTGCTCAAACCCGGTGGACGTATCGTGATTTTGGTACCCGCTTACCAAGCACTTTACAATCAATTTGATAAAAATCTCTTCCATTTTCGTCGCTACACTAGAGAGACGATGGGCAAAGTATTTGAAGCTAGCAAGATCCCTATCCTCCGCAAATTCCACTTCAATTTTATCGGCATATTTGGTTGGTACGTTAGTGGCAAACTCCTCAAAAAAGAGACCATCCCCTCTGGTCAGATGAACCTTTACAATGCACTCGTCCCAATTTTCAAAGTCATCGACAAAGTAATTTTCAACCAGATGGGCTTGTCTGTGATTGTG
>JBGCFA010000333.1:0-4117 GCA_045106675.1 Bacteroidia bacterium | reverse complement strand
CAGGCCCACTTTTCACTTCACAGACATCGCCGCAGCCAATGATGCCCCAGCGGATAGGCTTATCATTTGTATTCATAACCTCAATATTACGATCTTTTCTTTGGCAATAAGTTAGCAGAATTTCCCTTCGCTTTTTAACTTCGGCATATGCAAAAGAACTACTACTTTCTCTTGATTGGCCTCTTGTTTTGGGGTGGCTGTGAGGCCCTAAACCCTCCCAAAACCTTTCAAAACGTACTTTTTATTATCAGTGATGATCTGGCTACTCATGCAGTAGGCGCTTATGGGAACGAAATCATTCGTACCCCAAACATAGATGCATTAGCCGCTGAAGGCGTTCGTTTTGAGCGAGCTTATGCCACCTCACCGATGTGTACGCCCTCTAGAGCCAGCCTCATGACGGGTTTATATCCCCATGCCGCAGGCGTTACCCTTTTGCAAACGCCTCTGCCAGATTCGACGCTTACGATGGCCGAATACCTCAAAGCACAAGGCTTTGCTACTGGTATGTTTGGCAAGCATCACTTCAATAGCAAGCTTAAGCATGGTTTTGATACCCTTGTCAATAATGCTCAGCACAATGCCTTCTTAGCTTCAGCGACTCAAGCAAGCGTTCCGCAAGGCGTAAAAGTGCGCCCAGTCTGGAAACCCTTTCAAGATTCGGCTAAAACTTGGCTCAATGCTGAAGGAGCCACTTCTGGCAATTGGTATGACTTTGACCAAGGGACATTTTTTGCTAAATCTGGCATCGATTTTATGAAGCAACATCAGCAGGAGCGCTTCTTTGCGGTGATTAGTTTTCGTGAACCTCATTCTCCCTTTAGCTTTCCTAACGATTATGCCGATGCTTATGATCCAGCCGATATGCCCCTGCCCCAAGGCACGGCCGAAGATGAACGATTTTTGCCAGCCGTATTCAAGGATTTGACTGATGAAGAAAAAAGAGGGATTGCCCGCTCATACTATAGCTCTGTGGAGTATATGGATAGGAACGTAGGTCTCGTCCTTGACGAACTCAAAAATCTAGGTTTAGCCGAGAATACACTTGTGGTCTTTGTCGGAGATCATGGCTATCTGCTCAATCATCACGGACGCTTTGAAAAGCATATGATGTGGGAGGAGGCAATTACCACTCCTTTGATCGTTCGTGGCTACGATGCTGATGCTAGCGTGGAACAACCGGTAAGTTTGGTTGATTTGGTCCCAACGATGGTTGAGTCTCTGGGTTTAGCTCCGATGCCGGAACGCCAAGGTCTAGCCCTACAGCCACTACTGCAAGGCGTAAAGGTCAAACTGCACGATTTCATTTTTGCGGAATACCTCGAAGACAATAAGGCCATGATCACCGATGGTGAGTACAAATACATATACACCAGTGGTAAAGACGATTTGGGCTCAGGATATGAGACCGGTAATGGTCCGATCGGAATTGATCATCGGCTTTATCACCTACCATCTGATCCCGGAGAAACAACCAATGTAATAAGGAATCAAGAACATGCCCCTCGGTTGGACCGACTGATGATGAGCATGGCTTACCTCTTTCGCAAGACTCATCCCTTTGGTAATCAAGTGATGGTAACGCTCTCTATCCCCACCCAACTCAAACAATTTGTCGAGCCAGTAGATGGTTTTGGCAAGAAGGAAGAAGACATCACAAATAATAAGGTTCGATAATATTGTATATATCAATACCGATTTTCACAATGAGGTAAAGAGTCGCCATTGGGATTCCGATTTTTCGGAAATTTTCATGTTTGATTTGATAAGCCAATAATAATGGTAAAATAAACCAACCAATGCTAAAAATCCCATATAGCACCTTAGCAGTAAGGCTAGCATACCAATCAGTAAAAAGTTGATTAAGAAATAATAAAAGGAGGGAGTTAAATAGTCCGTAAAAAATATAGCCTAAAATAATTTTGTCCCGATTGAGGTCTCTTTTCCCGTCAAACACTTCGTTCCGCAGGCCTTCCAGTTCACTTTGTGCATTCATTTTGTGTTTTTGAGTTGTGCTATTTAGCGAGACATCGCCTTGATCGCTTTTCGCAGACTATCCAGATTGTGCGCTGAAGCAAAAAGATCGATATACGGCATGGCGGTCTCCATTCCCTTTACGGTGGGTTCAAAGTTGGGGTTTCCAGCCAATGGATTGAGCCAGACAACTTTATGGGCTTTTTTGTGCAGATATATCATTGCCTCTTCGAGGAACGCTAGGTCACCTGTATCCCAGCCATCACTAAGGATCAAAACGATGGTATTCTTATCGACCAAGCGTTCACCGAAGGTGCGCACAAAAGTCTTAAGGCAGAAACCAATCCGAGTCCCTCCGGACCAATCATTGACATTTTCGGAGAGTTTTTCCAGCGCCGAGTCAAACTCACGCTCGCGTAAAGCCTCCGTAATTCGTTGTAAGCGCGTCCCAAAAGCAAAAGTCTCTATCCTCCGATAAACATTTTGAAACGCATATAAAAACTGAATCAAAAACCGACTATAGAGGTCCATTGACTTACTCACATCGCAGAGGACGACCATTTTCATTTTTTTGACCCTTCGTTTACGATAGGCGAGCTTCAAAATCTCTCCTCCACGCCGTAGGTTGAGTCGGAGCGTTCGCCGCAGGTCAAGTCTTTGGCCTCTTTTCGCTTCGCGATAACGCCTCTGGTATTGGGTCGCAAGCATGCGAGCAAATTGTTGGATCAACTTCATCACCTCGCTCAACTCTTCAGTTCCAAACGCACTGAAGTCCTTATGAATCAAGGTTCCGGTAGCGTTATAGGTAGCTAGGGATTTTTCCTCTGTTTCCTTATTACCATAAAGCCAATTTTGGAGAGCTTGTACGCTGGGAGCTTTTTGTTTTGGTTTCTCCTTGGGCGAATCATCTTTGCCATCTTTGACTTTGGCATCTACGGCTCGTTCTAAATTGCGCCAGTATTCGTCATAGAGTTCATCAAATTTCACCTGATTAGGCCGACTGCGGCAAAGGATCGAGCGTAAACTTTCTCGTAGTAAATCTGGATCCTCAGGAGGAATGATCGTCATGGCACGCAAAGCATCCGCTTCTTCGGCAGGACCATTAGGTAGGCCCTTGGCGCGGAGATAGCGACAAAACTGCACGATATTGGCACTCAGGCTCGTCTTGCGAGTGATCAGATTTTCGGACTGCACCGCCATTTATTCTAGCTTAGAAATCACCCCTGTTTTTTCGAGCAGCTCAGAGAGAGAAGTTTGTGTGTGTCTGATATCTTGCCAATCCTTGAGGATCACGCCAAGGGTACTTTCGATGATTTCGGCATCTAAATGGTCAAAATGCAGGGAGGCTAAGGCCGTGGCCCAATCTATGGTTTCTGCAATGCCGGGTACTTTTTCAAGTCGCTGTTCGCGAACGACAGCCATAAAACGGCAAATTTCGTCTGCCAAACGCTCATCGATATTGGGTACTTTTTGCTTTACTATCGCCAACTCTTTGGCAAAATCAGGATAATCTATCCATAGATAAAGACATCGACGACGCAATGCTTCTGATAGCTCCCTAACGCGATTACTCGTAACTACAACATAAGGGATATGAGTCGCTTTGACGGTTCCTAGCTCAGGGATAGAGATTTGCCAATCAGAGAGAACTTCAAGGAAAAAACTTTCAAACTCTTCATCCGAGCGATCAATCTCATCGATCAACAAAACGGGAGATTTATGATGAGTAATCGCCTGTAAAAGCGGGCGTTTCAATAAAAATTCATCACTGAAGATTGTTTTTTCTTTTTCATCCAAGCTACGTTGGCTGCCTTCATCCATTTTGAGATGGAGTAATTGCCGCTGATAATTCCACTCATAAAGCGCATGAGTAGCATCCAATCCTTCGTAACACTGCAAACGGATCAGATCAGTATCGAGGGCTTGAGCCATGACTTTAGCAATCTCGGTTTTACCTACACCTGCGGGACCTTCGATCAATAGAGGTTTACGCAATTGCATTGCCAAGAATACAGACATGACGATGGAGCGTTCGGTGATATAGCCTTGCTTGGCTAGCATCTTCTCGATACGACTCAATTCAGGATGGGAAATCAATGGGGAATGATTAGAGTGCAAAACTATGAAAGCGCGGACCTAGAGC
>JBGCFA010000332.1:0-5527 GCA_045106675.1 Bacteroidia bacterium | reverse complement strand
CTTGACCTTGCATTCGTATTGGACGGGAGACTCTTTGACGCGAAAAGGCTTAATCAAATCTGACGCAATAGGCGTGAGTCCAGCTTTTTCAAATTCATTGACATCTGAAGGATATTCAACGCTGGTCAAAGCCATCTGATACACAATCGCATGATTGACGACATTGATTACTACTTCTCCATTGGCTTCGACATTGTGGAGCGTATCCTTGGTAGTATTGGTGCGTACCCGACGATTGGACGAAAAGACCATGGTCGGTGGGTTGGAACTAAATACGTTGAAAAAACTGTATGGAGCCAGATTCGGTTGCCCATCATTTGAGATCGTCGAGGCAAAACAAATTGGTCGAGGGCCAATTGATCCGACCAATAATTGGTGCAATTCAGGAACAGGAATCTCGGAAGGGGTAATCGTACGCATAGAAGCATTTATTTGAATGGGAAAATATTCAAAATACCCGTGGGAAGCCAATTAAGTATTTGCGAATAAGACATGCGTTCTTGTTCCTCCCCTACTGAGTAAATCTGATCGGTAGAGGCGTATTGCATACGCCGACATAATCAGGACGTATGCAATACGTCCCTACGTCTTACAAGGCAAATTCCACCTTAGAAGGGGCTGAGGGAGGAAGAAACAGTCACAAACCTCCTCACAAAGTCTTCAAATACTCCTTCGCTTTCTCCACATATCCATTAGCCCCATAGCGGATCATTTCGATTTGTTCGAGGCTGATTTTTTTGATCTGCTTCGCAGGAACGCCAGCGTAGAGATAGCCACTTTCGAGGACTTTCCCTGCGGGAACGAGAGCACCCGCTGCGACGATGCAATGTTTTCGTACTATTGCACCGTCCAGAATAATCGCCCCCATACCGACTAAGACTTCATCTTCGATCGTACAGCCATGCAATACCGCTCGGTGTCCTACGACAACATCGTTTCCAACAACTGTAGGAGTACCACCCGTCGTACAATGCAGGATCGCGGCATCCTGTATATTTGTGCGTTCTCCGATTAGGATAGCTCCCACATCTCCTCTTAGCACCGCTTGATACCAAACACTGCTTTGCGCGCCGATGCGTACCTCCCCAATGATGGTAGCGTTCTCTGCAAGAAAGACCTCTGGACCAAATTCAGGATGATAAGCCTTATAAGCTTTGATGAGTGCCATCTTAAACTACTTGATTGTAAAAACGGAGACCTGCCTGAATATCTGCCGCGCTGATTTGTTGATTGATGCGAAACTGTCCGACCCCTTCGAGGAACGTACAAAGGATTTTGCCCGCTTGATTTTTTTTATCGTTGAGCGCAAGCCCACAAATCGTCTCAAAATGCTCCTCTCCTATTGGCCAAAAATCATAAAATCGCTTGATAAAGGCTACGATCTCCCCAGTATCATCGGCCTTTAGTAAACCTGCTTTTTGAGAGAGAAAACATTCTGCTATCATACCGACAGCAATTGCCTCTCCATGAAATAGACGAGTATCCGTTTCCAGAAAATGGCTTTCTACCGCATGTCCGATGGTGTGCCCAAAATTCAAAGCCTTGCGCGCGCCATGCTCAAAGGGGTCTTCCTCCACTATTTTTGCTTTTACTTTGACACTATGTTCGATCAAGGCGGCCATGTCTTTACCCTTGAGACTCGTCCATAACTTAAGTTTTTGCCAAGCCGCTGCGTCTGCGATCAAATGATGCTTAAACACTTCCGCAAAGCCTGAATGCAGTTCTCGCTGAGAGAGCGTTTTCAGAAAAGGAGGATAGATATAAACGCCTTCCGGTTCCCGGAACAATCCGATATGGTTTTTGAAGCCTTGAAAATCAATTCCCAGCTTACCTCCCACGCTAGCATCTACTTGCGAAAGCAAGGTAGTCGGAATCTGAATAAAGCGAATGCCTCGTTTGTAAGTGCCCGCGACAAAACCGCCCATATCACCAATCACGCCTCCACCAAGATTGAGGATGAGACCTTTGCGATCGAAGGCAGCGGCTGTCATTTGATTCCAAATGTAAATACAGGTGCCGAGATTTTTGTGGGTTTCGCCTGCGGGGATTTTGCAGAGATAATGCTGCGGCAGATGCGGCTGAAGGAGTGGATAGCAATGCTCTGCCGTATTTTCGTCCGCAATCACCATAATCTGCGAAAAATCCTCAGATAGTAGATGTGCTTTGAGTTGTGCGAGACTTTGCTCGCCAATTTTGATCGGGTAATCAATCATGGCAGAAAATTAGTGAAAAAGGCAGGGAAATTTTAACTTGATTGTGACCCCACGTAAATAGTTTCATCATAATTTCGAAACACAAAGAATTTTTTCACCCTAAAACTAGTATTAAACAGATGGACATACTCGGACAACTCATGCAGCAAATGTCAGGTGGCAACCTAGACAACCTTAGCAATCAATTAGGACTCGATAAAAGCCAGGTATCTGGCGCTATCGGCGCAGCACTCCCAATGATCATGGGTGCCATGGCTAAAAATGCACAGACTCCTCAAGGAGCACAATCTCTTGACAACGCACTCGCAAAAGATCATGATGGCAGCCTATTGGACAACCTTAGCGGTTTTCTTGGTAGCTCTGACAATGGTGCTGGTGGCGCAATCTTAGGACACGTATTTGGTAACAAACGTTCTACTGCAGAAGCAGGCCTAAGCAAAATGACTAACATAAACCCAAGCCAAGCTGGTTCTCTCCTAGAAAACCTTGCTCCAGTAGTAATGGGATTCTTAGGCAAGCAAAAGCAGTCTCAAGGACTCGACGCTGGCGGTATTGCAAGCATCCTTTTGGGCGCAAGCAAGCAAGCTTCAGGCGACTCAGGTATGGGTGGCATGGCAATGAACATGCTCAACAACTTCCTCGACAAAGACGGAGACGGTAGTGCTCTTGATGATATTGGTGGCATGCTAGGTGGCATGTTCGGCAAGAAGAAGTAGTACTTAAGTACTTTAAGAATAGATTTTTCAAGGGCGGCTTTTTAGTCGCCCTTTCTTTTTTTTAGCTTTGCAGGGTGTTTTTATGCGTTCCGCGTCGCGGAACGCCTTCACTCTCTCAATCCGCATACTCTATGAGCGCATTTCGCCTCAAAATGAAAACTGACTCTACTTGGGTCAAACATATAGTTGAAGGAAATATCGAAGATATCCTCACCGATCATGCCTATTGTGAGCAAAAGGCCGCTTCCTCCGCTATTTCCTTTATCGTCTTGTACCCAGAGTATGAAGAACTTGTCGCGGGTATGGCAGAGCTTGCCCAAGAAGAAATGGGTCATTTTTCGATGGTACACCGCTTGATCGTAGAGCGTGGCTACACCCTTGGCAGGGAACGTAAAGATTCCTATGTCAACGAATTGCTCAAATTTATCCGTATTAAAGGACGCGGCAAAGAAGAAACCCTCTGTGATAGACTCCTTTTTGCGGCAATGATCGAGGCGCGCTCCTGCGAACGTTTCAAAGTGATGTCCGAAAATATCGAAGACAAAGAATTAGCTGACTTCTATTACAAACTCATGGTATCCGAAGCGCGGCATTATACGATGTTCATCGCTTTTGCTCGTCAATACTGTCCCAATATAGACGTTGACAAACGCTGGCATGAATTTCTCGAATACGAAGGCGAAGTGATCAGTCGCTACGGCAAGAGCACAGAAATTCACGGGTAAATTCGTCATGTTTTCACGAATAGGTTCGGCTTGCAAGCCAAACTACATCCCGAACCCACATATCATCCATTCAACAACTCCAAAAACCGGATCAATAACTTACGAACCTCCACATATTTGGAGAGCACAATCGTATCTGGATTGTCATTGATATCGTGATAGTGAGGTGGGCCACCGAGGGTATAGATAAAAAAGCCCTGCACGCCTCGTTCTAAGAAAAAATAATGATCACTATTGGGGGCATTGCTGCGGGACTTGACCTTAGGCACAGCCTTCATTTTATCATTTAGCGCGACCAAATCATCAAACAAATCTGGAAAATCTCTTCCTCCGACGGCAGTGATCCCATCTACACCATTGCCCATCAAATCCAGATTCAAAATGAAACGTGTTTGCTTCAATGCCACAATAGGATCACGGTTTACGTAATAATTTGATCCAATCAATCCGGTCTCTTCCCCTCCAAAGGCGATAAACATCATCGTATAGCGTTGCGGTTTATCCACAAAATACTCCACCATTGAGAGCAACATACTGGTCCCAGAAGCATTGTCATTGGCTCCGGGAAAGCGAGATTCGCCTAGCATTCCCAAATGATCGTAATGCGCGCTGACAATCACAACTGAGTCAGGTTGCTCCGTCCCTCTCACTTGGCAAATGACATTTTGGCTACGAATTTTCTCCATACCTGCCTGTACTACGAGAGCGGCTTTTTTGACTTTGCCACTGATGCTTTCGGCCCGGACTTCGATGATCGGCAAGGGCAGGTTTTCTCGCGCAAAACTAGCCGTTAGCTTAGGCTGCACCACAATGATCGCAGCGGGGCCATAAGGCAAAATCGCAGCAATCCGTTGATCTACTCTGCTTAGCTCTTTATAGGTGTCGCGCTTATCGCTATCGTTGGCAATACTGGCGGGCCAACCCGCTCTAAACAATACGATCTTCCCCTTGATAGATGCTTTGGCTTTAAGACCATACTTGAGATCCACCACTTTGCCACTCTGCATTCCAGAGCCACTATAAGCATTGACGATAAAATCTAAGCCCGGAGTCATTTCTTGGCCATTGAGTAGCAAGGAAGTCTTGCGGACGAGATTGATTTCAAACTCAAAGGGCTGGAAATAGCGTTCTACTCCCATAGCCGCTTGTTCGCGGAACGATTCCGCCCCTAATTCTTCGAATCGGCTGGCGATATAAGTAGCCGCTTTGAGGTGGCCATCATTGATATAACCACGCCCCGCAAAAGTCTCGGAACAAAGGGTATCAATCTCTGCGCGAGCAAAGGCTAATACTTTCTTAGCACTCTGAGCTTGAATAGAAATACTCAAACAGAGAAAAAAACATAATAGAAGGTAACGCATAATATTTTGCTTGAGTGTCTATTGAATATTCGTTCTGTTTGCCTTTTATAGGCTTACTGATCCATCATTTGATTCAATCTCTCCTGAATATGAAGCAGTTTGATCCTGCTACTAATATAATGTTGCTCTATACTGATCAAACGATTTTGAAGCTCTTGGGCATAAGATGGGCTAGTCGGATCTAAGTTCTTTTTCTTGTCAAAAGAGAGATAATGCTTTTTGATGGTTCCATCTTTAAACAAACCTAATTCTGATTCACAAGAGCTACAAATCGTATAGCCATATAGCTCGATAAGATCTTCCTCATGAGACCAATCGCATCTATAGCATTGGGGGGGACTTTCCTGATTTTGCTCCATCTTTATCTTTTTTTGAGCTTCAATTACTTATCCGAATTTCTTATTCCTATTGATAAAGAGAAAATACACACTAAGACGGAAAATTGGAACTATCTAGCAAGGGCTAATCCACAAACTCAATCAAAATCACTCTCAAACGTAACCTATCGTTCC
>JBGCFA010000331.1:0-9171 GCA_045106675.1 Bacteroidia bacterium | reverse complement strand
ACTCTAGCATCGGAGAAATCACCATCATCATCAACCAATAATACAAAAGCTCTCGGATCTAAGCCAAACCAACCTTTTCCACCTAGGTCAAAACTCAATCTCAGCTGATCCGTCTCATGCAACTCGGCTAGTCGCCAAACGCGTTTCATCCGATACGAAACTCCATCTGGCACATTCAAGCTAGAATCACCAGAAAAGTCACTCTCACCGTCATTTCCCCAAGTCATGAAATCATCATGCTGTAAAGGGGAAAGGGCCTCAACAGTCAGAATATCCTGTATGCCTCTACTTTTGCTTTGGTCTAAGCATCTTTTGATATCACGACCAATACCAGCAATATCTTGTTCATAGTTTTTATAAGGATAATATTGGTGTGCATAAGCAGCAACCCCGATCCCGTACTTAATATTGAGATAAGTAGTAACAGATTGAATTTCATCATGGCCCAATACGCCAGCGAACACAATTAGCTCAGCTAGATCTCCCTCCCAATGATTAGAAGTCTGATTATCATTACCTTGATTATCAAATTCTTGCCCGATGGAGGCTCTATCAACATCATTGATGGTAGGCCATGTCCAAATATTGCCAGGCACCCCATTGACATAGCCTTGAACCTCTGTTTCAGCATCATGGATCGTAAAAGCAGTAATGGTAGGACGGTCGATAAAGCTACCCGAACGAATCGAAACAGCATCATCATCATAAATCAATTCCCCATTCCCACGATGTCCCATTTTGATACGATTGCTACCACCTTTATGAGTCGAAAGATAATAACCATCACCAGTATCTGCTCTTGGCACAATTACCGTAAATACGGTAGAGTTTGTAGCTAAGGTTTGAGAGACTCCATTGATTTTGAACCAATCCTCAACCCCATCAAAACGTAAAACGCCATGCCCATTGAGTTGATCTGAATAATATTGCGCTTGATCAGAGACAAGCACTTGGGTTGCATGATTGCCTTGGCCCGAATGATCCATCCAGCTAGCAATATAAGTTCCATCGCTTAGGTTCTGATCTGCTTTGAGCCATAGCTGTAAGTCCTCAGAAAATTTATCTGGTTGGCAATCCCATACATTGGCTTGGCCAGGAGTTCCGTTTTGATCAACCTCTGCCCAATAATAACCAATAGCATTATCTACTCCTTGTTGATAAAGGCCGATTATCGGGTCTTGCAAGTCATTTTCTGGCCACGGATACTTATCATTGTATCGCAATGAATCTATCAAACAACGGCCATCAGTATAGAGTAGTAAGCGTTCTCCTTTATTGTTAAATTTTATTCCCAAAGGTCCCAATATGTTCGTTCCCGCAGGGATATCAGGATGTAAACTCGCCAAAGCAAGCGGATCTTCAGCCAACAAAAGATAGCCCCCAGCTGCTAGATTCGTTCCCGCAGGGAATACAAAGACAGAGTCCTCATCAATCAACATCCAATCACTGAGATCATATGAAACACTCGAAGGATTATAGATTTCCAACCAATTAGCCGTCTGAAAACTGGGATCATCATTATAAGAGATTTCGTTGATCAAGGGCAGTTCAGTTTCACTGAACGATTGATAAGCAATGCATGGGTCCGGCAGGTTATTGGTCAAGCCCGGTGTACCCAGCGGAGCAGCTCCCCAAATAGAAGGAGCCCAGCTACCGGCAAGACTATTGTCCAATTCAGGAGACATCAAAGCAAGCGTTGGGCCTTGGCCGTCTGCCTCCAATGGCCAAGGGTAAGAATCATTATATTTGAGACCATCAACCCAACAACGTTCATCTGTCAACAAAGCAATCCATTCCCCATCGCCACTAAAGCCAAAGTTAAAACCTCCAACGACGACGATAGCAGGAGGGAGCGTGCTGCCATATTTGGTATAAAAGGCTGATAAATCTTGGGCGATCACGATATAGCCACCTGCTTGAATAATCGTTCCTGCAGGGATCTGGAAATAGTTTTGACTATCGTGCAACTCCCAAGCGCTCAAGTCTAGACTCTGATCAGTAGGATTATACAATTCGACCCAGTCTTTTGTGTCATAAGCTGGATTGGGATGATAAGCGATTTCATTGATGACGATATTGGGGGGGGCTGCTTCGCAGAACGATTGGTTTGGTTTTCCAGGTGTACCTGCATAGTTATTAGAGGCCTGCCAACTAGTCGCCAAAGAAGGGTCCAAGGTATCTGCTTTAAGCATTAAACTATAGCCTTCGCCATCGGCTGACTCAGGCCAAGGCGTATTGTTATCATATACCATGGCCGCTACTGGGCAGGAAGATTGGTTGAATAAGGCAATCTGCTCACTAGTACCATTCAAACCCAATCCGCTCACCTCTACGACCTGACTGATACTGGGATGTGCATACAGGAAATCGTTAAGACTATCCACCAAAACCAGATAGTTTTTTGCTGGTATAATCGTTCCCGCAGGGAGGATATATAGGCTGTCCTCATCTTGTAAATGCCAAGTAGATATATCCACATCAGTGATTGAGCCATTGTATAGTTCTATCCAATCTTGCGCATCTAATCCATCTAATTTAAAGCCATAATTATACATGACTTCATTGATGAGAACACTCGTATTGGTTGTCGAACAGTCAATAGAGTTTTCTTGTCCTGGAGAGCCACAGCTATTGATCGAAGCTGCCCAATTCGCGGCCAATTTGTTATCTAGCTGAGTCGTAAGCAGTTCTAAAGAAGGCCCATACCCATCAGCAAGGCTGTCCCAAGGAAATTTGTCATTGTATCGCAATGAATCTATCGTATAGCCGTCTGGGCCTTTCAAGACCAGCTTTTCGCCTCCATTATCGAGTTTACCACGATAGAAATCATAGGCATAAAAACCATAAGCCACCAAAAAGCTATCCGCCTGCCTAGCAAGCACTAATAAACTGTCTGGTGCTAAAATTGTCTCCGCAGGGAAGCTATAATGAATCCCTTCTGAGAAAAAGCAATCATCTAAATAGAGAGAATCTGATCCGATATTTTTAAACTCTATAAATTCACTTCCACAAGTATCCGCAGGATTATAATGAATTTCATTGATCACCAAGCCACTCAAGTCTTGGGAGAAATAAAATCTTACTGGGCAACTGGCAGACCAAATAGTATTATGGAGAACTCTAGCCCTAATATCAGTGATCGGTTCGGTAAAACTGATTGGTCCACTATATTGCCGCGCAGAACTACTAATCCCACCTCCATAGGCTCTTGGATCGCTCCCGTCAGTGGTATAATATATTACTCCAAGTAGGTTAGTGTTTTGCAGCAATAACTGAAAGTCTTCTGCGACAATGCCCCCAAACTGGCTATATTCTACAGGATCTAAATCTGGATATTGGTTATAGTTTCGATAGGTATTGATTAAGACATCGGTACGATTGGGGAGATAGTTGTAGAGGTTAGAGTCTCTTTCGGCAAATATTTTTTCATAGATCGTTTTATCCTTCCAGCGGGCGGCTTCACTAATTAGCGGTTTTTGGGTAAGGTCAAATAGACCCTCATATTCCGCCATGACAAAGTCTGGACTCAAGATCCCTCCCTCCTTGGTATGGCAATGCATCTGATCTGCCAATTGAATTTTGAATTCCTTATTGGTGAGTAAGGCATTCCAGATATTGTTGAAAGGTGGACTATCGTGAGTAGAGTTGGTATAGCGCCAATCACTCCACAAAGCAGGTTCGGTATCCCATATATAAAAGCGAAAGCCATGCGTTTTGGTCCGGTCCCTAATGGCAAAACTATTTTTGGCGCTAGGATGCACATCTGAATGCGGACCATAATTGCAAAGTAGTATGTAATTGATGAATTGCTCAATGTCGACATACTCTTGGACTGCTAGATAATTAAGCGAATCCGTCATATCGAGATTGTTCACCATATTGTTGAGGGCGTTCCACGCAGTGATACTCCCATCGAGTGCCGCTTTGCGTTTGATGGCATCCCAATCTTCCTTAGCTCCTCCATAATAAGCTTCGGCGAAACCATTATTGGCCCTCTCCGATGGATTATAGACTCCCCAATAGATCCCGTTGATATATAAATGGGCAAAGAATCCATGAATCCCGACACTATCTTCGTCCATGTATATCTGCAAATTGCGCAATACTTGATCGTTGATATCCTTCCCTTCGTCTTTGATGATACAGCCGTGAAAACCTGATCTGAGCGCAATCTGATCATGTTCATCTGATGCACCCGGTCCGTAGATTGACGCTTTCAGTTTGCCAACACCATATATTGAACGAAAAGTAAGCCGCCAATTTCGTTTGGGACTATTGTATGAAGATCCCCCTACCCTTTTCAAACCGCAGTTTTCTTGGATGGAACTTTGTCCATCAGGATAGATGATTTCCATCGAGACAGGCACTTCCGTACTACTCGCATGAGCAGTCCCGAAGTCTGAAGGGTTTAGAACAACCGAAATACTAGGAATAGATTGGAGCCCTTCTAACATTTGAGGACCATAGGTAGGATCATTTTTTAGCGAGCTATCAAACTCGAGCTTTCCTACCGGGAAGCCGTTGATTGTATCTATTTGATTAACAACATCATCAAGATAGAGATAGGTATTAGTAAAAACCTTGCTAGAGGTATCAGCGTTCTGTGCAACAGCTCTAACAAATGTAGTGGTTATAATCGGTATTGGAGTGGTATATACACTACCGTTGACTCCACTAGGGCTGCTACCATCTAAGGTGTAATAAATGGTAGATTGAGGGAGTAAGGAAGATAAGGATAAGCTTTGAGCCTGATCAAAAAAGCCCCTCTCAAGACTAAAGTCTACTTTCAGACTATCTTGTGCGAACAAAGTATTAGCCCCCAAAAAGAGAAAAGAACAAACGTAGACAATAAATTGTCTCGATAGCTTAAACATATCCATATTTCGACCCCCAAAAATAATGAAGCCTAAATATAATTAATGCCTAAAGATTATTTCGCTTTTCTGAAAGAATGGTGATAAATCAAAGCTCAACCGCTCAATTCAAGTCAGAATCTTCGATTGTGAGACTATCCTCTTCTTCCAACAATAATTTGTCGAGACTTCTTTCCAGTTTGGTGATCGTATCTTCGGATTCCATCAGACTCAAATCTTTGGCGAGCATGGCAGGGTCTGGAACATCTTCTAGCCCCAATTTCACTAACCATTCTTGATCTACTTTGCTTAGTCTCAGATACTCCAGACCAAAGTAATTTTCTAGTTCATAGCCCACTAGAGCTGAGTCTCCGTCCAATTTTACCTCCATGATACGGAATTGCATAGGTTCTATAGCATTAGCCTTATTCTCCTCAGTCATGGATGCAAGCTCTTCTATCCGATCATGAGAATCAGCAGTAGCATAAAGCATAGCTCGACTAAAATCATCATTTAGTCGAGCTTCAAGATATTTTTCTGCGGCTTGCCGAACGATAGGTTCCGTTTGTTGACAAGCGGTACTTAGAAAGGCAAGTAAAATGATTAGGCGGATTGGGAGCAAAGGAAGTCTCATTTAAGTAAACTAGCCATGCTAAGCGAGTAATACAAGCGTTCCTAGAATAGGTAGCTTTGAATCACGACCAGTGCTTGCCCTAGCTTCTGCATATAAACAGGCATGCTTTGACTTTTTTCCAATTGTCTCAACCAAGATAGTTGTAAGAGTGCAAATCCTAGGATGAGAACAAATCCAGCACTACTGGTCAAGCCGGCTTGGGTACCTAAGAAGATCAAGCAGATGTTCATTAGACTGACTCCATAAAGTATCATACTAGCTTGAGCATGATTATAGCCAGCTCTTTGCAACATATGATGCACATGCCCTCGGTCGGGACTAAAGGGAGATCTTTTTTCAATTAACCTTTTGGTCATCACTTGGGTAATATCAATCATCGGGACAGCCAATACAGCAAAGATCCAAACAGCAAGCCATTCGGGCTGAATCACTGACTCGGCAAAAAGTTGGCCCTGTCCCATTAAGCGCACTGCCAAAATCGAAAGCAATATGCCTACTGAAAGCGAGCCCGTATCACCCATGAAGATTTTGGCAGGAGAAAAGTTGTATTTGAGAAAACCGAATAAAGCACCGGTCATGCATAAGGCACATAAGGCAAAGCCATAGTCTCCGACACTAAAAAAGAGTCCGGCAAATGTAAGTCCGGCAATACTGGCGATCCCCCCTGCTAATCCGTCAATACCATCAATTAGATTGTAAGCGTTGGTTACGCCTACGATAAAAAATATTGTTAGTGCATATTGAATCCAAGTAGGGAGTTCATGAATACCGATAAATCCATTTAAACTACTTATCCGAAGACCACCAAATGCCACTAGCGAGGCTAATGATACTTGAATAGCTAATTTCTTAAGGGCTTTCATTTCGAGAAGATCATCTTTAAGGCCCACAAAAAACATGAATAGCATGGCGAGAAAAGGAAAACGGATCAACTCAAAGGTTGCGGCGTCTCCCCATAATAACATTGAGCCAGCCATGCCTAAAAAAATTGCAATCCCCCCTAAAGGTGGAGTTGGCTGGGTATGTTGCTTTCTTGCATCTGGCAAATCAAAGATCCCTTTTTTCTGAGCCGTTTCAATCACTACTGGAATCAAAAAGTAGGCTAACAAAAAGGAAGTTATGGAAGCAAGAGCAAGTAAGATGTATATACTCATAATAATCGGTTGAAGCGATAACCAAAAGTAGCACAACCAATTAAATTTCCAATATTAGTAATATCCAATATATTACACTACCTCTTAACACATTGATACTGCATCATCGATATTACCATTTGTCAAATTTTATTTCGGCATCATAAATCATTTATTGACCAATCATTTAAAATATCGCCTTAACAGAATGGAAATCACAAAAAATGCGAATAGGAAATAGGGAATATGTAGTAGCCACTTTCTAAATTAATCTAAAATCCCATTCGAAAAACCATTTAGAAAAGCTCATATTTCTTACAGGAAAGGCGGAACTTGAAGATACTTCAAGTTCCGCCTTTTTAGATAATCGTATTTGGTTTAGAGCTTTACCAACTTCTTAGTAGCTCTCCCTGTTTCAGTATAAATATTTAACAAATATACCCCTGCCGCTAAGTTTGAAATCTCAGGAGAATTCAATTTGCGTTCATGAGAACCTGCTGATAGTTTACCGAGTTCCTCTTGAAATAAGATTTTACCACTCATATCAATTACTTCTAAACGTAAAGTCTCTGTTTGAGGTAATTGGAATTGTAAATCAAAGCCTTCTTGGAAAGGGTTAGGGATAACGGTAGTGGCAGCTTCAAGATCTAGTAGAGGTTCAACTCCCGTAGTAAAGCCATCTAAGACAAAATTGTCCAAATAGAAGTTTTGCCCTTGAAGAGAAGTGAAGTTGAACTTAATATAAATCTTATCACCGAGATGATCATTGAGGCTCACATCAATGGTTTTCCATTGGTCCGCTTGTGGCTCAAAAGGGCCAGAGTTGAAGAATGTCAACTCAGAACCAAGTACAAAACCGCTCCCTTCGAATAGGGCACCAGCTAGGGTTTCGCCACATTCGTTTATTATTTGAACCAACATTTGATCTGCCTCCTCAGCGGCTGCAGAGTAAGCGAGATAAGCGTAATCAAACTTCAGGCTTGCTGTATAAACATTGGTAAGATCAATCAAAGGACTGATTAGAAAATCTGAGCTATTACAGGAAACAGAATTATACGCTGGGAACCATGCTGATGCATTTCCTTGAGAGGCTACAAGCGTCTTACGCTCCCAACCACCATCACCAGCTTCATCAACAATTTTCCATCCATTAGGCACAAATGAACTGGATTCAAAACCTTCAACATAAGGAGGAGTAATTCCTGTATTTGCAATTTTTATATGGGCAGTTTTGGTTATCGCTTTAGAATACCCCCCACTGTTAGAAACAGTAAGTTGAACCGGATATTCTCCAGTAAGATTATAGGTAACTACTGGATTCGGATCACTCGAAGAAACAGGAGATCCACCGGGAAAAATCCAGTTATAAGTCTCAACACAACCAAGCGTTTCGTCAGTAAAGGTGATGGTAGTGCCCTCACAACCAAGCGTTTGAGAAGCGGAGAATGCAGGCTCTGGTTCGGAGTAAACTGCCTGCACATTATCAATACCTTTAGCAGTTAAATTAGCTGGAGACCAAAGATTGGCTAGCTGATTATCAAGATAAAAATACATCCTTTCTGCTTGCCCAAGAGTAAATGCATCTGTGCAAGTTGAATATCCCATATGTAAATCTTTTCGGTCAAGATAATCACACGGTGAGTCTTCACAAGAATTTCGGTCGGTGCAATCAAGGTAACTATCATCGCCCTGTTGAGTATCACATACTCTATCGCCTGCAGTCTCACAAGATGTCCCAGAATTACCTGCACAAAGTTTGTTTCCTGAAAAATTCCCACCATTCAAGAAGGGATGAAATAGACCTAGCCAATGGCCAACTTCATGGGTTACGGTAGAACCAGTTACATCTATTCCTAAGTAATGCAATACTATTCCTCGATTCTGGATGTTTTGGTCAGGTGTATTAGTGTAGCCCGCGACGAAAGAACCAGGAGGGGGTGTGCTAGAAGTGATAATATCCGTAACTACATAAATATTTATACAATTTTGCCAATAAATAAAATTTGTAAGAGGTGCAGAACCGACTCCAATACTACTATGATTTCCTAAAGTGGCATTCGCATTTCTAGTAATTCCATTTGTTGGGTTTCCTTGAGGATCTTTAGTTGCCAGAGCAAACTGAATCCTTGTATCAACGCCATCACCATAACCCGCTGTATTAGGGATTTTTCGGTAATTATTATTCATAGCCGCTACTTGGACCTGAACAGCAGCCTCTGATAGATTCGAGTTATTTGAGGCATAAATCATATGGAAAACCACAGGAATAATATATACATCACAATTAGCCCTAGTATTGGTAATGTCTGATTCAGCTTTTTGAAGATATTTCACATAAGCATCATCATCAAGTGCTCGGTTCCGATCAAACAATTCAGGATTTTCAGCTCGAAGATCCGCCATGACTTCATCTGTATAACAGGGGATCTTATTAGTCTGAGCTATGACTAAAGAAGGCAATGCCCCTAGTATTAATACTATTCCAATTAAAAATCGATTCATATTCTCTTTATTTAGGCTTACAGTTTCATATTTACGAGCTAGGGCATCT
>JBGCFA010000330.1:0-13946 GCA_045106675.1 Bacteroidia bacterium | reverse complement strand
TGATCCAATCATTCAGACCAGTGATGCCGTTACGCTATGCGATGACCAAACACCTTATGCTTTTGGGACACAAAGCTTGACTACTTCTGGTGTCTATACTGAGACTTTCAATAGCTCGGTTGGCTGTGATTCAGTGGTTACGCTTACCCTGACCGTTAATCCTACCAAGACTAAAGCTGTCTTAGAAACAGTTTGTGCCAATGATTTGCCGTTTATTTTCGGTACCCAGGCACTTTCTTCTACGGGAGTATACACTGAGACCTTCCAGACAACCACTGGTTGTGATTCAGTCGTAACCTTGTCTTTGACTGTTGATCCAACAGCAACGGCTGGTGCTAATAGTACACTGACTATATGCGAAGGTGATGTCATTGACTTGACGACTTTAGTTACAGTTATTGGTGGCAACTTCTTAGACCCAAGTGCTAGTGGTGGCCTGAGTGGTACGCAGTTCAACACTGCTGGTCTCATTGGTGTCTATCCAATCGTTTATACAGTAGCTAGTGGTAATAGCTGTCCAGCTGCCAGTGCGGTAATTACGCTCATCGTGCAAGAAAGCTTTGACCGTCTCTGTGTTGCCACTAATTGGGGAGATGATGTACCCACATCCTATATCCCTAATATCGCGACTTACAATCACGCGGTTTATCTATACGACTTCCCTGACGGTAGTGGTGGAACCTTGGAGCCACGTTTCCTTTGGGAGACTACTGGTAGCTTCAAGTATTTCAACGATGGTACTGGTATCTTAACAGGAACTGTTGTGAACGCCCAGAACCCTAACATCAAGTTTGATGTCGATTTCCAAATCGAAAATCGTCTAAACTGGACTGATTGGAGTGCTTTGGGCCGCAGCTACAAAGACGATAGTCCTCACAATAATGTTGCGGTAACGGAACATATCAATTGGGACTATTTTGAAGTCAGTAGCGCCTCGCACTTAACGGGTTCATCAGGTTCAGTCTATGCTGGTGATATCATTAGCTTGACACATGATCCTATAGATTACTCACTCGGGGGACAGCTCGGTATCGGCGCCAATGACAAAGATGACACATATGGCTTCAGTGCATGGTTTGGCTGGAGTGGTACGCTATCAGGTATGGCTTACGGAAGTCATGGTGATGTCAATGTAGATCTCAATTGCACTCAGTCTCCTTGTTCACAGTCCCAAGATCTTGCGGTCGTAGTCGCTCCAAGAGTCATCTTGGAAGGTCCATTTGACATGACAGATTCAAGGATGAATGATGCTCTGCGTACCCTCGATTACATCCCAAGCACTGAGCCTTATACTGCACTCGGTTATACCGCTCTTGGTAATGGTGGTGGCGAGACTGTTTCAACTCTTAGCCTCAGTGTTACAGGAGATAATGCAATCGTAGATTGGATTTGGGTAGAACTACGTGATGAAAATGATCCGACAATAGTGGTCGCAGCCAAAGCTGCCTTGATCCAACGTGATGGTGATATAGTAGATACCGATGGTTCTTCCGCAGTTTCATTTGCAGGAATCAATACTGGCAATTACTACTTCGTCGTCAAGCATCGTAATCACCTCGGCGTGATGACTCAGACGCCTATCAGTCTCACTGCTAGTGCAACGAATCTCAACTTTGCTGACGGAACGACTCCTACCTACGGAACCAACGCTCAGAACTCTATCGGTTCTACTGGCCATTTCTGTATGGTAAGCGCCAATGTTACCGGTGATAAAGTTGTTGATGCCGCTGACCGTAGTGAACTATGGAACCAGCGTTCGACCATCGGATACAAACTTTCTGATGCTACCTGCGATGGAGCAACTGATGCTGCTGACCGTAGTGCTGGTTGGAACAACCGTAGCCGCGTGGAGCAAATTCCAGACTAATACTAAACAAGCAGAGGAAATGGATTATTCGTTTCCTCTGCTTTCATTAAAAAAAATACATCCAATAATGCAAAAACTTACGCTTAGCTTTCTATTACTGCTTATGGCTTGGGGACAAGGTCTATACGCTCAAGGCGTCACTGGGACAGTCACCATCGCAAATGAAAAGGCAGTAGGTACAGATTATTACTTTGATCTATACTTAGCTACCAGAGCCACGACAACGGGAGATATTTATCTCGCCGACGCTGATTTCCGTTTTACTTTTGATAATACACTGTTTAGCAGTCCGACTTTTCAAAAGCGAGATAGCTCTGTTTCAATCAGTATCTTCAGCTTCAATATTGGCTATTGCTCTTTTGTCCCAACTAACGATTCACCCGCTAATAGTATAGTAACACAAGAAAGCTATCATACGGCTATGTCCTTATCGATGCCCGGCTCTGATATATTATCAATCGAGATTCCGGGTTCTACACCAACTGATCAAACTTCCCTTGACGATGGAGTAGCAAAAATTGATGGTACATCAGTTACTCATCGTCTAGGACGCTTCTATATCACGGGCTATAATGGCACTGGAAATCCTAGCTTGACTGTTTCCTTAGCAGGTCTTCTCACGACTCAAGTATTTAGCTATTCGAATACGCAAGGCTTTCCTTCTAGCGCAGTAGATATAGAAGCAGCCTCTCTTCCTGTAGAATGGCTCAGCTTCACCGCCGAAAAACTCAATGAAACCACAGTCCAACTCAACTGGGTTACGGCTAGTGAAATCAATAATGATCGTTTCATCATCGAAAAACGCCTCGAAAACGGCGAATTTGTTTCTTTGGACGAATTAGATGGCGCTGGCTTCTCTGAGACAGCTACTTATTACGAGTATCAAGATCGTAGTCAGATGGCTTCAGTAGTTCATTACCGTTTGCAGCAAATTGATTTTGATGGTACAGCCGATTTCTCTGATATCGTAGAGGTTCACTTCGACGAATTGGGAGCAGCGCGTTATTCAGTCTATCCTAATCCTGCTAATGATTGGTTGACAATCGAAGCCTTAAGCGAAAGAGATCAAGTACATCAGTACAAAATGCTGGACCTACGGGGCAAAACAGTCATCACCGGCACTTTAGAAGCCAATCTAGGCCAAACCCGTGTTGGAGTAGAATCCTTGGCAGCAGGGACCTATATCCTCCAAATCAAAAATGCAAAAGGACAACCGATTAACCTCAAAGTTACGGTTGAATAAGGATACTTCTATTCCAGTTATTTTTTTGCACAGAGCAGCAAGGCATTGTCTTGCTGCTCTTTTTTTGTCTCCATCTCTATCGCCGCACAAAGCTAACTGAGCCCAAAAAGTGACTCAGCTTTATCTTGGTACAACGACCATTTTGATAGGTATAGATCGCGGGTTTTCCAGCGTAGGTAGTTAACTCATAGCGATGATTGCCTAGCGCTTTGAGCGGCAAATATACGCCCTGACGCTCACTATAAGCCCTCGTTCGCCCGACGGGCTCCTCAAAATAAAGACTCAACAATATATAATCAATCGGCGCGGCCACTGTTCTTTTTTCTCCATCTACAATGTTGACATAGCGTTCCTCAAGGAGGTAGCCATCAGCTTGACCAGACAAATCATCATTGCGCGTATTTCGGATTTTGTTCGCGACCAAAGCTCCCTGCTCAAAGGTGGCATGATAGCGATTATGCAGTTCAAAGGTCCAGATCAGAGAGACAGTGATGAGGCCATCGGAGGAGAGTTGGGTTTGGCCACCTTCGGTGGAACGCTTGACCTTCATGATGCCAACGGTATCTTCCTCATCCATGACATCAAATACGATCGTCTGCGCCGAACTAGCGACACTCCAACAAAGACAAATGACTCCCAAAAAGGCAGATTTTAGCATAAAACCTTTTTTTGCTGCTCTGAAAGCTAGCTTGACTAGTTGCGTAATCGAAATTGCAATGTCGCAATCGAGTGATCGACTTCCATCAGTTTTACCCGGCCATTTTGGTAGACATAGCGCGTTTTATTACCGTTGAATTGGGTTATTTCATAATGAAAAGGCCTACTACAAAAGACGGGTAAAAGAGTACCTGTTCGTTCTGAATAGATTGCTTTTAAGCCCTTTGGCTCTCCAAAATATAAAGTCAAAACTGTATTTCGGATCGGCAATACGACCTGCTTCAACTCATCATTTACTCGATTTTGATAGAGTGTATCTTTTTGATAGCCACTAGACATATCTGTAAGCTCGCCGCCTCTTAAGTTTTTGCTCATACTAGAGAGCAGACTACCCGCCTTGAACTCTGCATGATGGATAAATTCTAGCTCCAAAGTCCAGATCAAGTTCAGCGTAACCTTGCCATAAGAATGCAACACTTCTTTATCTCCTTCTTGCTTTTTTTCGACCTCCATCGTCCCTACTTGGGAGTCGCCATAAAAGACGTCATAATGCAAGATTTGAGCGTTCGCCAAGGGCGCAAAAAAGAAAAAAGACAGAAAAACAAGTAGGTAGTGCTGTTTCATAAGATGGTCTTTCACTAAAAACGAACGCATATTAGGATTAGTTTCTTGCCCCCAAATAAAATTCAATATAAGGGTTTATGAAATATTTATGCGGGTAATTAGATGGTAACCTTCAAACGATCTCGCACTTCCATCAGACAAAAGCCTAGCAGATTATCCCCTTTCCAA
The DNA here is from genome assembly GCA_045106675.1 of Bacteroidia bacterium. GTDB lineage: Bacteria > Bacteroidota > Bacteroidia > J057 > J057 > JBCAWW01. Next base: position 9,387 of record JBGCFA010000330.1, on the reverse strand, counting down.
GCGTAGGGGTTTTGTGCTTTTATATCGTCTTTGGCTAGTCCTATCCCCCATATATTATCCACAGGACTCGCCTCTACCAGCACTCTTTGGTGCGTATTGAGTAAGAAATTTTTAAGGACAGCATCTTGCGAAAACTTCAAGTAATTGCCCTTAATCACGATTTCACAGCGATTGGCCTGCCATACACTCTGTTCAAAGTTTTTCACCTCACGCCCTAGTTTTTTGGCTTCGGCAGGACTACGAGCATCGATGATTTTACGCAAGCTTTGTTCATCATCAAACAAGCGCGCCTTGCCAGCCATCATATAATGTTCAGTAGTTCGATAGCTGATACCGCCTTCGTCGAACGTATGATCTTCCCACCATTGACTAAAACAACTGGCGCTGACAGCTCCATCATTGGCGGCCCGATGACCCCAAAAGAATAGATATTTGATTCGTTTGTCCTGCGCCAACTCTGATTCAAGCCAGCTTCTATTGTATTTCATGGGTAGATTCCTTTTGCCTTGTTTGATTGCATCTAGAAAAAGGGGCGTATTACATCCGCCCATCTTTAAGACCTGCGAAATACGCCCCTCTCATTTTCGTACTCAATCCTTGGCCATACGGACGATACGTGGTTGAAAACTACCGATCACCTCTATCAAATCTTTTTGGTGAGCCATCACTTTGTGGATGTCTTTATAAGCAATTGGTGCTTCGTCCAAGCCCCCTCCGATCAAGGTCACCTTATGTTCTCGCAGGATCTTATTGAGAGCGCTTCGAGTAATGCTCGATTTGGCTCGGGTTCGGGACATCAAGCGTCCTGCACCATGAGAAGCAGATTGCAAAGCAGTCATTTCTCCACGTCCGCGAACGATAAAACCCGGAGCCGTCATAGAGCCGGGGATAATTCCCATCACTCCTTTGCCAGCTGGCGTCGCACCCTTACGGTGAACATAGACTTTAGTCCCGTCGGCTAACTCTTCCTCCCAAGCAAAGTTGTGGTGATTTTCGACCGTAATAACCGGTTTTACGCCCATCGCCTTGCTCAATCGGTGATGAATATGATGGTGACAAGCCGAAGCATAATCACCCGCTAAATTCATCGCTAGCCAATACTCTTGCCCTTCGGCAGAGTTCATATCCAGCCAAGCTAAGTGCTTAGCATGCTTAGGTAATTTTGTCCGTTCCATCGCCAATTGAGTGTAGTGATTAGCGATTTTGGCACCCATCCCTCTAGAACCAGAGTGCGACAAGATCCCGACATAAGTACCTGGTGATAAGCCCCATTCGTTATTGTCCTCCATGAGGTCCACGAGGCCGAATTCCACGAAGTGATTGCCTCCCCCACTCGATCCAATCTGACGCCATGCCTTATCTTTGAGTGCTTTGACCACTGAAATAGTCTCAAACTCAGAACGTTCTAGCACTGCGTCATCCATTGGCTTTTCAGGGCCTTTACCGGCGCCGAAGACCGTATGTTCCACCAACATTTCTTTGAGTTGATAGCTATTACGTTCCAAATGCTTGGCTGGTAAGTCATAGACAGTCAGGCACATACGACAGCCAATATCAACACCTACCGCATAAGGGATGATCGCGTTCTCGGTAGCGAGTACCCCACCAATCGGCAAGCCATAACCTTGGTGTGCATCAGGCATTAGAGCAGCTTGACGTGCGACTGGAAGTTTGGAAGCAATATCCATTTGATCTAGCGCTCCTCTTTCAATCTCACGCAAGCCAAAAATACGAGTAGGTACCGACTCTTCGAGTAGCTCAGGATATATCGGGGCGTCCTCCGGGCGAACGATAGGTTTCAGCGCATGGGCAATAGGCCCTAGAACTTGATGCTTATAATATTGTTCTGGAACAGATAATACCGCTTGGAGCAATTGTAGCTTGACTTCGCGGCCTTTCGCCTCGAACTTCTCGCTTTTCATCGCTTCCACGGCAAGGTTTGCCGCTTCTCCCAGTGGGTATCCGATTCTCAGAACGTGTTTTTTCTTAATCTTTGCCATTATGTTTTGGTCAATGCATAAACAGCCATGTCACAGGGGATGGTCAGAGAAATATTAGGTAAGATAAAATATCGTTTTAAAACTCCTTCTTTCTCCATCCCGACCTTGAGCATCACACCTGCAGAGGCATGATGAGTCGCATGGCACATTCCAGAAATCCGATGTACTTCAGGGAAAGATTGCCAAATTTGGCCAATCAATCCAGTAAGGGCTTCGCTCGCAAAACCCTGCCCCCAAGCAGTTCGCTTGAGAGCATATCCAACCTGAACACGGCAACGAGCTTCAATACCGTAGCCAATGCCGCCAATCAGTTTACCCGTTTCTTTACTTTCTAGGCCAAAGGGTAAATGCCCACTCCCTTGCTTCCAAGCATCATCTGCTCGCTTGAGGAAGGATAAGGTATCTTCTATTGATTGATGCACACCCCAGCTAAGGTATTGTGTCACTTGTGGATCATTTCCCCAACCTTCATATACTTCTTTAACATCCTCCAGACGGAGGCGTCTTATGATCAATCTTTCGGTTTCAAACTTTTCAAACATCCTCAGTAAAATAAATAAGGTTTCCAATCTTCACGTACTAGTCCGGTAAATTGGCGCAAATACATGATCCAACTTGGCCGAAATGGCTTTGAATTAAGTTCCAAGCCCACTTCTTCAAAATGACGATCTCCTTTGAGCGCATTGCATTCGCGACAAGCGGTCAGCAAATTGTCCCAAGTAGTACGACCACCTTTAGAGCTAGGTATCAAGTGATCAAGCGTAAGCTCATACTTGCTCCCGCAATACACACAGGTATAGCCATCGCGACGGAAGATATTCTCCCGACTTAGCGCAAGCTTACGGTATGGAATTGGTACGTAGCGATAAAGTCTAATGATAGAGGGGAATTGGAAATCCCGTTTCACGGAACGGAACTTACGATCGGCGACATCGTTGATCAATTCAGCCTTTTGCCCAATCACCAGGATCAAAGCTTTTTCAGCTTTACAGACACTAATAGCCTGATAATCCTGGTTGAGCACCAGTACTTGTGTCATGATTGTTGGAATTGAGTAAAAATAAAAAACGTACCATACCCCAATGGGGAATGGCACGTTTTTGACGGAATGCGTCAGGTCGTTGCTAACAGGCCTGTCCGGGTACGATAGTCATCGCCAAACGGTCGACGGCTTCGCGAGCCTGGTTCAGGCGGCAGTTAGTATATTTTAGGTACAGCTTGATAGCTGCAATCTTACCTTGATACATCAGGGTAGCCATGACTTCCTGTTCGAGTTCCGGCATGAGGGCTTTCTGCGTATTGTCCATGTTGATATTGCTTAGCAGTTGAAGGCCAAAAAAAAACATCTAATTACCTTTGGCAGCCTCGAAAGGAGAGCTGACCAGCGGGATCTGATGACAAATCCAGAGAACGAGAAACCAGAGGGGATTCTAGAAAATAAAGCGGTGTCGGTCAGACCTTTGCGATTTATTCTCTATTACTCTGGTGCAAATGATATGCCTCTTTTTAGCGAAAATGCCTCAGTTGTCCGTATAGATGATTCGAAAGACAGGAATACTTGATTTTTGGTCATTTCTTCCACCTGAACGGTCAGGTCTGAGTTGCATTTTGGGCTAGAGAGGCGACCTTTCCGTTCAAAGAGAAGGTCGTTTTATACCGTTGCTGTCGATTGTGATACATCAGGTGCAACAGTAAGCTTAGCCATTTTTGCATGTTGTAGTGATTTAGTGTGTTTCAAGAATAGTGAGGAGACGGACCGAAGGCAGGTCCAAGCGGACCTTATCATAAATGATGATTTGATTACCTCCTTTTGGTTTTATAACCTTCGGGACCCGTCTCATATAGAGTAAGTAAAATTATTTCCAGAGGAAGGACGCTGCAATAGCGCCCAATCCATAGTTGGGATGTATAGCTGCGAAGATTATTTCGCAACTATACAGTGCGTGCCAAATTCCATACGTCAATGTACCTACGACTTACAAGCCGTAATCAAGCGGGCACTACGGGATTCGAACCCGTGTATTCCTACGTAGAGGCGTATGATTATGCGCCTCTACGCGCCAAGTGCCCGGGATGAAGAGGTACGTAAACGCACCTCAACAAAATCCCCTCAACAAATTTTAAAAAGAACGTAATAAAACTTTTATGTCAATCCATATCAATTCCAGTCCAAAAACGAAGCTTACTTATCGTAAGATTTGCTTTTAGTACATAGCGAATCCGTTTGCGTCAGAGACGCATCATTTGCTAGCGTTGGACAAGGTCCATAGAGATCCTACTGGCCAGGAAGGCTTAACAAAAGCGACTCATAGTCAATCAGTTGTCAAGTCAGGCCAACAAAAAACCCGAACTTCTCAGTCCGGGCGCGCATACAACAAATTGTGTATTTCGTATCAGGCTTCCCTGAACGCACGCACCCTCGAGTGGACCGGATCTTTTGCTCCTTCCTGACTGCTCACGAAGAGCATCGGGTCGCAAAAGTTATGATATGTCCGATCTATTAAAAACATGGGATTATGAAATTAGTAAAAAGTAATTGTTAGTTGCTCGATTGAACGCACTTATAGCACGAAGGTTTCCAATTTTGTTAATAAATATTTAACAGAACAAGTAATTTTAACATAAAAAGCTGATAATCAGTGTTTTATTTTTATTGAAATAATAACAAATTCGTCTCCAAGCATTCCACATTAGGTTAGACTTGCAAGTCGGACCGATACATCAGGGTTTATTCTAAAGGCCTAAAATCTTGCGCCTCAACAGCCGAGCGTTCCGCAGAGCGGCAGAAAAAAGGAAGATTATCGAGAGTTTTGAGATTTTGCCTCACTGCGTTCGTTTGAAATGAGGCGTTCCGCAAAGCGAGAGGGAAAACATCCAATGTCGAGGACCAATCCAAAATGTCCAACTAACTACTTGAGTATTGGACATCCCCCCCGTTCTGCACAGCAGCGAACAAAGATTGCCAATCGAACAGGGCTTTTGTAATTTTGCAGCAATGAAGTATCGCATTGGACAGAGAGTACGCCAACTACATGCCTCCGGTGAGGGGGTGATTGTAGCACTAATAGATAGCAAGACCGTTGAGGTGGATATGGGAGATGATTTTCCCGTTGATGTCAATATTGATGAACTCATCCCCATTGATCGAGCAGAAGCATTTTATCTCGGAGATGACACAGCAAATCCCGAACCCGAAAAAAAATCCAACAGTCTCAAGACGACGGGCGCCCTCGGTTTATCACTGATTGAATTGAGCCTCGTTATCTATAAGCATGAAGAAGAGGATCTTTTTGAGCTACTCTTGATCAATCCTGAGCCCGTGACGATGGCCTTCACCTGCTACGGACGTAACAAAAACGCCTATCAAGGGCTAGAAACCGGAATACTAGAATCAGGAGAGTATGCGCCCATCGCGAGCTTTAATCGCAACGAATTGGACAAGCATAAATCTTTTTATGTACAGATACTTTCGTTTAGACCCGGTAAGGGACATCCTCATGCGCCTTTTATTCAAGAACTACCTTGGAATCGTAGCCACCTACAAAAGCCCAGTAGCTTCCTTTCGGCCATCAACCAGTCTGGATGGGTCTTCAACCTGAGGCAAGACACTTTCAAACGAGACATTGAGCAGATCCCACAAAGCGAATTTATCCGCATCAAGGAGATCGAAGCTCCGACTCCTCGCCCAGAACCAGAGATAGATCTTCATATCGAAGCATTGACAAGCAAACCGCATCAATTGGCCCCTTCTGAAATGTTGGCCATGCAGCAAAAACGGATTGAGAAAGCGATCAATGATTCTGTAATTGAGCGATATGCCTCCATGGTTTTGATTCATGGGGTAGGCGAAGGCAAATTGCGTAAAATAGTCCATGCAGCCCTCAAAGAAGCGCCCCATGTCCTTTCATACGCTGCCGCTGATCTCAAACGTTATGGTAATGGGGCTACTAAAGTGATATTCAAATGAGAGGCTTGTGTTTCCTAATGTTCTGGTTTTCTATTCAACTCCTCAGCGCTCAACATCCAGAGGATAGTTTGCGCAATGACACTGTTGGCTACATCCAGATCGATAAGGGAGACCGCCCTGCGGAACGCCCAAATCCAGTGCTTGATGGGCGCAATGATTTTTATCGCAATACAGTCTTATGGCGCCTGCCCATCAATCATCCACAAAATAAGCCCCTCCTCTACGCCCAGAGCCCCGTCCAACAATCAGGAGCGGTATATGCCCAAGCGGTCGATGGCCTGATGCTCAATCTCATAGAAGGACTGCGTACGGGTAATATTCAGGCACGCCACCCCCAAGACCTTCGCCGTAAGTACGATTACTTTGATTTGATATACGATCTTATCGAACTCCAAGGTCTTGATCCTGATGATCTTCACGATGGCTTAGAGGTAGCTGATCTGGGATGGGACAATCTCAATCAATATGTAGATCTGGTGGTGCAAGAAGGATTTTCGGAGCGAGACTCACGCGCTTTTATGCGTATCAAATATCTGCGTATCCTATGGCATGACCCACAAAGTGCCCAGGGAGTCCATACATTAGCGGTCTTGTCTTATCCTGAGGTGGTGAAAGTCCTTGATGATTTATACTATCCCTTTGACAAGAAAGGCCAAGAAATGCGTATTCGTCTGCCAGACTTCTTTCATGCCCAAATGTTTTGGGGGCAAAAGCTCAGTATTGATGAAGATAAAGCCTTTGCTCTTCCTCCAAACCGACGTTCGCCGCAGGCACTCAAAAACCGCTGGCCGGACTTATGGAGTAATTAGTTGAGAAACTCCCCAACCAACCCCAAATGTAATAATCTCCCTCGCTTAGGATTGGACGATAAGAGCGCAGACTTCTTATTGGTGCTATGAAATCCTTATTGCTAATTTTTGCTTCCTGTTTCATCTGGCCTAGCCAAGATCCCCCTACCGTCAACAACATCATCGCAGATGTGCCAGACGAACTGATTCAGCAGACCTTACTGCTGCCTCGCTTTGTCGAATACACCAAAGAGACGGCTCCTGAAGGGATGCCTGAGTCTTACCTAAAGCTTAATAATCGCGAAGCCAAACGTTGCAACGAAACCACTTTAGAGCTCGCAGAGCGAAGTTATCCGTTCAAAGTAAAACTGATTGACTTCTCTGAAATCGAAAGCTACAAAGAGCAAGGTTATCGCTACTTTTTAGATATGGTCCTCATGCCCAAACAGATGCTTGAAGCCAAAAAAGAGGCGATGGTGCCTTGCTATGTGAAATATAAATCTCCGCAACATATGTTCACCAATACCTATGTTCAGTTTCACTATTACTTTTATATCCGTGATCTTGAAACTCAAGACGCATACGTAGGCACGAAACTCAAAGGCAACGAAGAGGCTTTTGTCAGCATGAACAAGTTTTTCAAGCAGCTTACCAAAGACTTAGTCCAAAAGTAGTTTAGCGCTCCATCGCGGAACGCCAGATTATAAAATCAGAAGAGCCTCTAAGCATTATGCTTAGAGGCTCTTCTGATTTTATGTCCAACTTGATAGCTGGCTTATATTATTTCAATACTGCTTTGATGGCAGATAGAGGCATGATCACATTGCCAATACGCTTTGAGTCTTTGACAGTCTTTCCAGTATCATGTAGAATCTGGTAAGCTTGCTCAGCGGTAAGATCAGGATTATAGGCTTTCAAGATGCCTAACAGGCCTGCAGCAACTGGAGTCGCCATAGAAGTACCGCTATACTGCTTGTACTCGCTACCCGGAATAGAAGAAAGACAATTTACACCTGGCGCCGCAATCGGCATCTTAAGCTGATTGTTGGTATTAGAGAATACCGCTTTATTGAGATTTTCATCTACTGCAGCAACAGTGATCACACCACTGATATTGGCAGGAGAATATAATTTTGCATTATCATTACTATTACCAGCAGCAACGATGACAATCGCACCTAGCTTACGAGCATACTTGATAGCATCTACTTGAGATTTAGGCGGTACTGGAGAGTAGCCACCCAAAGACATTGAGATTACATCAGCACCGCTTTCAGCGGCATCGATGATTGCTTTGGAAACAGTGTAATCCGTACCACGACCATAAGAGTCAAGTGCAGGGAAACCACTGATCGTAATAAAAGCTCCATCATAATTGAGTGAACCGATACCAATACCATTGTTGGTTGCAGCACCAGCCAAACCAGCACAGTGTGTACCGTGGCTATGCGTATCTTGATCGCCTTTAGTGCCAGATTTTTTATAGACAGGACTCAAGTCTTCATGGCCTTGATCTACACCAGTATCGACGATGGCTACTTTTGCTTTTCTTTTAGGCTTATGATTTTTTAAGAGTTCATAAGAAGCATTATACTCTAGTGGCTCAGCCCACCATTGGTTAGCGAGATAAGGATCATTGGCGAGAAAACGGCCTTCGCGATTAATTTCAAGGGGGCTATTTTCTGGGCGAATGAGTTCTACAGGGTGGTTAACCTCAAGTTGATCGACATTCTCGCGGTCCATGCGTAAGGCATGCGACAATGCTTTTTCATGTTGAGCCGGCACGCTTACAATATAGTACTGAGCCAAATCTACATTTTCACTCAGGTCTACATTTTTAAATGCACGCTCATAGTCAGCATTATACTGATCCAAGATCGGCTCAATCTCACTGATGAGATCATCAGGACCAAGCTCAACCAACAATACGACATCATCTTCAGCACCCATCCAGCGAAAGCCTTGAGTAAGTCCCCAAATGCCACCGCCCATGACCAATGCCAAAAGACCCGGTACCCAAAGGAGTCGAGCCCGAGATTTGTTAGCGATCAATAAGAAAGAGGCAGCTGTCATCCCCACACCAAAGTCGACCAAAAGTTTGGACAACTTATCGACTACTGAAAAATCACCAAATAAGTGATATACAGCAGCGCCAATCATCAGCAAAAAGGCAGGCATCGGATTGAATGACTTGCCCTTACTTCGTTTCAGGATACCTCTTCCAAATACGCCAAATGCTACAAAAGCTAAGGCAATTCCGAAGAGATGGTTCATTAAAGTTGGTTCGTGCATATTAAACCTTATAAGTGGTATAGACCAACAGGCGAACAGCTAAAGCAATTCGCCTGTCGATGATTATTTCTTTACTATTTTTTTGACATCAACATTCCGTCCCCACATGAATACACTAAAGGCATTCGAGTGGCTGACTTCGGCGCTAACCTGAAGCCCTTCTTGTTGAAATTTCTTGGGTAAAGTATCCAACGGATTATATTTTTCACCGTCGTCTCCTTTGATGCCCCAAAAACCTCCGGAGAGGTCTATGTAGGTAACAGTTCCCGTTATCTGCATATTTTTATTGTCTTGTACACTGTTAGTTACGGTATGGCAACCTTAGGGTTACAAGGCTTAT
>JBGCFA010000033.1:0-61907 GCA_045106675.1 Bacteroidia bacterium | reverse complement strand
GGGCTGGAACCGTAGCCATGATTGCGAAGGTCATGCTCAATAGCGACAATACGCTATTACGCATAATATGAAAATAAAATTGTAGGAGAATAGATGATAAACCGGAGCGGTCTCATCTAAAAATCAAGGAAGGTTTTATCCTAGAGGAGGGCCGCGAAGACTCGGATACTCAAGACTCTCTACATAAGGAGAGACCTGATTTTGGGTAAATGCATGCCAAAACGGAGCGTTCCCGACTAGGGAGACAGCAACACTCGTCAGCGAAATATCGGGACTCACATACTCACAAAGAGCACAGTCAGCGACCTCACTATCTAATTCAGTATCAGCCCCCTGTTCCCAATGAATATCCTCTCCATGGCTACAGTCATGCCAATAGTCAGCAGGGAGCGCGAGTGAGAAACTCAGTAACAAAAAGAGTGAGGCGATATGGGGTCTAAGCTTTTGCAATATTGTTGCAAAGATAAACAGGAAGTCCTAAACAATCAAGCTCTCCCAACGCATCTCACTTTCTATCCGTCTAATGAAGTATCCTACAGCACTTTGCTTTAGCAAAAAAAGACAAACTCAAGGATCTGATCATTTTCAAGATCCTTGAGCAAAGTCTTGCTAGTTAAAACTGACAAAATCCCGTCTTTGCTGTAAATTGAGCTATGCATATCAATCCAGGCTTTCAAGGCAAGCGTGAAGATCCGGAAAAGGCGAAGCGCATCCCTCCCGGCCAGCATTTGACAGATGATTTCCCAGTGCTTTCGGCTGGTCCGACCCCTAAAATCCGTCAGACTGATTGGACATTTACCGTAGAAGGTTTGGTGCAAAGTCCGCAAAAGTGGGCTTGGGCAGACTTTCAACAACTCCCGCAGACGAGCTATAAGGTGGATATTCATTGCGTTACGGCTTGGTCCAAGCTTGATACGCGTTGGCGAGGCGTCAGTCTGGAGACATTGCTTCAAGCAGCTCAGCCCTTGGCGAACGCTAGCCATGTGATTGCCTATTGCTATGGCGGCTATACCACCAATTTGCCCATCGCAGATGTACTCGACAACAAGGCATTTGTGGGATTGATGTATGACAACTTCCCTTTAACGCCAGAACATGGCGGTCCCGCTCGCTTAGTGGTCCCACATCTTTACTTCTGGAAAAGCGCTAAATGGATTCAAGGCTTAAGGCTCGTCGACAAAGACGAAGCGGGCTTTTGGGAGGAGATTGGCTATCATATGTATGGTGATCCGTGGAAAGAGCAGCGTTATGGCGAAGACTAGAGCAACTCACTGGCAACTCGCCACAGTCAAGGCCATCAAAGTCGAAAGCGATACCGTAAAAAGCTTTGTCCTGGCCCTAGCAGAATGGACCCCTCACCTAGCCGGCCAGCATTATCTGCTCAGATTGACGGCAGAGGATGGCTATCAAGCGAGGCGTTCTTATTCGATCTCGTCTGCGCCGGAACGCAAAAACCTCATCGAACTGACAGTCGAACGCTTGCCGGATGGCGAAGTCTCAAGCTACCTCCACGACTATGTCAAAGTAGGCGATCAGATCGAAGTACGTGGCCCACAAGGAGGCTACTTTGTCTGGAAATCGACTTACAAAAGTCCGCTATGGCTGATTGCTGGTGGTTCGGGGATCGTACCCTTGATGGCGATGTTGCGGCACCGCAAACACCTGTCTCCCAAAGTACCCGTAAGACTCCTTTACAGCATCCAAAGTCCAGAACACGAAATCTATGGGGAGGAGTTAGCGCAGCTAGCCCGTATAGACAAAGGCTTCGAATTGAGACGTACTTATACCCAAAGACCTCCTGCCCAATGGACAGGAGATCAGCGAAGGGTAGATAAAAATATGCTGCAGGAAGAGTTAGCACAGTTCCCTTCCCATCCGCTCGCCTATATCTGTGGTCCGACGGCTATGGTAGAGTTCGCCGCATTTACACTAGTCGAACTTGGCATACCGGGCGTGAGAGTAAGGACGGAGCGGTTTGGGTGAAGGAAAACTTACAGCAATTATATTATTCGATGATCACTTTGCGACTGATCACGGCTTGACTGACGCTTTTGAGTTGCAGAAGATAGACCCCTGCCGGTAGATGAGCGATGTTCAAACTCAATTGATTTTGACTAGGTGGTAGAGAAGATTGTAATTGAGTACGGCCTACTAAATCGACCAGCGAAACGGAGAAGCGAGGATGATTGGCCTCCATTTGGAGATGTAGCAAATCCTGAGCAGGATTGGGATAAAGCATCAATCGCTCCCCCCAAACATTTTCGATGCTGGTAGTATTGACGGTGGTATCAGTGCTCGTTGTATCGGTATCTATGGTGCTTTGCCCATTTTGAGCGTTGACGAGCAGCGGAGATTCGTCATAATGCATGAGACTAGTCAACTCCCAATTGAGCTCAAAAGGTATTTCACGCTTGGCGATATCATCATCTAGCACGACGATGACAGTCGCAATCTGACCATAGCCAGAGACTTCCACGCCATCAGTCCGTACCATCCCCACTTCAAACTTCCCTTCAGTAAATTCATCGTGATAGAGACTCAGCATATCTACATTATCACTGCCCAACCAAGACATATCAAAGTGCATCTTAACGCTATTAGGCTCTACGAGGCTTGAATCATAGTTCATCGAAAAGGCCATCCCATACATATCATTGGCAAGTGTATCGAATTTGCCAAGCATGATAGGGATCGTCAAAGTATCACCTGGATTTTGCGTAGTAGGCATGAGCATATAGAGAGGCACATCTCCACTAGCAGTAGTTTTGAGAGCATTATGAGTGAGGGAGTAGTTTTGCACGATAGCCAAGGTATCAGCAGCATCGATAATGCCATTGCCATCACAATCTACATGCTTGATATCTAAACCAGACGCGAGGCTGTCTCCCCATTCGAGTGCATTTTGCGCGCTCCAATTGAGGTTTGCGCCTGGGCGAACGGGGCCAGTTTGACCATACTTTACTCCTATTGCAAGAACATCCCAGACATTCGCAATTTGATCAAAATTGGCATCTCCAGGATAGACTTGTCTAGCAAGCGCAGAAGGTGGCCAGCAGGAGATCGTATCAGGAGACAATCCAATATCACGAGTAGAACCGTCGATATCTAGGAAGGAAGGGTCACCGGCATCGTACACAGGAGAACCAAAAGTAGGAAAGAAATCTGGCCCTAAGAGCGGGTCCATATCAAGGTTGAAATAGGCATCCGTTGAGTCCCCATTGGCATTGACCGTTACGGGAACACCAACAAAAGGCAAAGGAGTTTGAAAACGATAATTTGTATCATTTTCGCTGATTAAGTTGTATGAGAAATCCTCAAAGAAAGCGGTCCCATAAGTAAGGATACCGTAAACGTTATCAACGATTGTATTCATCTGAAAATGAACGGCATCATCACTCAAAAGACTGAAACCAATGCTATTATCGAGCATCACATTGTTGCGGATGATCGCAGTTGGAGGATTGTTATAACTAGCATCTTCAATACCTCTGCCGACATTGCGAATTACATTGTTTTCAATCGTCAAACTACCACCATCGCGGCTATATCGGATGCCATAGGAATTGACAATATCATAAATCTCGTTGCCCGAGATATAGGCGTTGGCCTCAGTTTGCAGGCTATAGATACCCGCATAATCACCATCGTGCACTTTGTTGCAGCGAATCAAATAAGGGCCAGGTTCATTGGCGCCAACAGAACGGCCAAAAAAACCAATCCCATACCAATCAAAGTCATAAACTTCATTTTCGGCAATTTCGATACGACGGTCTGCATCCAGCACTACCCCATAGGAGCAATGGCGGATCACACTATTGTTCATTTTGAAGCGCAAGACGCTAGGATCAGTGAGCACAGCCGTATTTTCAACTACGCTGAGAGCATTAGTGGTATGCTCTATAATACAATGAGACAATTGGCTCATCTGCGTCAAATTTGTGAAGTGTAGCCCATCCCAAGAGTTGGTACCCGGATTGATGGCCTGTATACTAAATAGGATAGGATCTATATCAGTCCCAATCGCCAAGAGCTGGCCTTCAATCGTCATTTTAAAGTCTGGCTCAAAGTATGCCTGAGTTCCTTCCTCTATCGTTAGCGCAGCACCAACAGGAATCGTCAGATCGCCATTAGCGATATAAATAGTATCCCGATCCCAAGCTCCAGAAACAATTCCACTGACATATTTCACCATTCCAGAAGACAAGGTCACGGGCATGAGTGTTTCATTGCCGCTCAAGAGAAGCGGCTGATTTTGGTTATAAAATATCGTCTGATAGTTAGTCGCCTGCATGCGAACGTCATAAACCCCAGCCATCAGATTGATGCTATAAGCGCCATTGGTCTGAGTATAGGTAGTATCTGTTTGGCCTGAAGTAGAGAAAGCAGTAAAAATCACAGCAATACCACTATGATCCGTTTGGCCCGTCAACAATGCCGTACCCTGTACCTGTGCATGTAGTATGCCCCCACCAAAGAGCAACATAGCAAGGCAAATAATCTTGAATAATGAGGAAAGCGAGGAATTCATATCGTAAGGTTTTATCTGCGGATGTTTCGATGGTACAATGATAGTAGGGCACAAATCATTTCGGAATTTTACTTTTATCATTTTACGGCAACAAATAATAAAACATGAAAACATAAATCACTTATTAACAGTCTACTAATAGATTATTTTATAATCATTTACGTTAAAATATATTCTCAAAGTCTTTTGTCGTAGCCCCATATGAATACCAAACTACTGAGCGGCCTTAGAAGTTTAACGCCCGTTGAGCAATCACGCTTTGGAGATTTCTTAAGCTCGCCCTACCTCAATAGCCGTAAGCGAAGCTTAAGCTGTTGGCAATACTTTGAGGCTTTTGCACCAGAATTCAAAGATGACAAAATCAGTATGGAGGCTTTGGGGCAGCATTTGTTCCCCGCCAAGCTGGTACAAAGACAGGCCGTTCTCGACGAGATATCTCAGCTCTATCGCCTCCTCAAAAGTTTTTGGGAAACCGAGGCCCTAAATAGTGATCCCCTATTGCAGCGGACTTTGCGACTCAGACAACTCAGCGAGCGTAAACTCGATCGGCTTTACCGTATTGAACGCAAAGCGGCTGACAAGCTATTGCATGAGATCGCCCCAGATCAAGAAGAGGCTCACAAATATCAGCTTGACTGGCTCACGCTTGACAATGAGCATTTTGGGCAGCAACAAAGGCGTAATCTAGATCAAAGTCTAGCCCAGAAGCTAGAGGCGATGGATGTCTATTTTCTCATACTACTCCTACGCGAAAGCTGTGAAGCCTTCAATCGTCAACATATCCTTAGCACTCACTATTCCTTGCCGCTCCTCAATCCATTGTTGGAGCTGCTCGCCGATCAAGACCACCCTTATCGGCAAGTACCCTTGATTGATCTCTATTATCATATCTTTTTGAGCCTACAAACAGAGGCTAGCGATGAAGCATACGAACGCCTACTTGTCCGTCTGAGGGCCCATCGAGAAGGCTTGTCCGAAAATGTAAAACGCTCCATGTATAAGTATGCTCAAAACTTCTGCATTCGACAGATCAATGGCGGGCGATCGGATTATGACCAACGCTTATTTGCTTTGTTTCAGGAAGTATTGGCGGAGTCTATCATCTATATCGAAGCCAAACTGACTCATACTGACTTCAAAAATATCGTAACCATAGGCCTCAGAGTAAAAGCGTTCGACTGGGTCGAACACTTCCTCGAAAAGCAACAGCATCGCGTCGATCCTCCCTTTCGAGAAAACGTCTTTAATTATTGCCAGGCAGCATTGGCGGTAGAACGTGGCCAAACCCTGCAAGCGATCCGACTCCTCCAAAACATCAGTCATACCGACGTGCATTACCAGATTAGTGCGCGGCAACTTTTGCTCAAGATTTACTATTATGATCAAGATTATGAGACCGCATTATATACGATAAGCGCTTTTCGCCACTTCGTGCAACGCAACCGAGTCCTGCCCAAAGCCCGCAAAGAGTACCACATTGGATACCTCAATCATTTTAAGTCCCTTTGTCTTTTGCAAGAACGCTGGAGTACCTATAATCCACAGGAAGCTCAGTTGCGCGTCCAAAAGCTACGATATAAGTTAGAGCAGACCGACACTATAGCCAATCGGGCTTGGTTATTAGAAGAGTTAGCGCTTATGGAAGCGGAGGCTTAAGTTTTATCGTTCGGCCGGGCCGAACGATAAAACCTTATTTGCGCAAAGGATCATCCTCATAGGCAGAACCAATATGACAGAGATGGTCCAAGAGTTCCGCAAAGAGCTCATATAAATCTTTGAGCTGCTGCTTATGCGCGATGATGCCTTCGGTCTCAAAGCGTAGCTCGCTCACTCCTTCCTCAAATGGCTTGTTATAATGCTCATCGTCCACTTGGTTCCAAAGCATGATGCGTGGCTGCCAAGCGATAAAGCGACGTATCCAATCATTATCAAATAAGGCTCTGAGTTTTTTCTCATCATTGCCTTGAATGATAAAATCATCATCAAATTGTTTGAAGCCAATCTCAATATCCTGCATCCCTAGCGCCTTGCTGAGATTACTCAAGGGATTACGGCGATAGATTCTAAATTCAAAACCATCCCGATTGACATAGGGCGCACGAATCTGCGTCACCAAGGGGCGTTTCCCCTTTTTATAAGTATCCATGAGGATGGTCCAATTTTCGTGTTTGGCCACGATCTTATGCCCTCCTCGAAAACCTCGGTTTGGAATAAACTTAGCGTCAATATCCTTGCTAACCGCCTCCCAAATCGCTTTGCGTTTCGGACCAAACCTTGCTATTCCCATGATTTTAGCGTTGCATGCTTGAGCTGCAGTATGCCTCTATTTTTCAGATGCTTATTCTTTCTGTTGAGACGCATCCGCGATAGCTTTCGGGATTGCATCTCAACTCCTTCCCTAGCGTGTCTCGGCATTCAAGCGAAACTGTAAGCCGACTCTGTGTACTACGCCAAGGTATCGCATCGGATCAAAGCCATAGTCTAGGATCAAGGGATGGCGCCCCACACGCATTCTTACGCCTAAACCAGCCGTAGGGAAGTCTTGATCAGCGACATTGAGTTTGTAACCAGCGCGTAGATAAAGTATGTCTTTGTAGTTGTATTCGACCCCAAAGCGGATGTTCTCGGCATTGTCATTGGGGTGATTGAGTTGTAGTAAAGTGGTCAGCGATTGATCCCCTGTTGTGTTACGCCAAGGCACCAATGAAAGGCCGAGTTTAAAAACGGTTGGAGCAGGGTAATCATCTAAATTGATCGAAGTAGGGTAAAAAGTAGGATCACGGTCCAGCGTTCCCTTAAGGGTAGAATTAGGGCCAAAGCTTTGTATCATCACCGCAAAACGCAAATCTTTGAAGTCAGTGCGGTAAAGAAAGCCGAGATCAACCACACCAGTATTGGCGGTAAACTGAGCCAAACGCTCTTGCACAAACTTAGCACTGACTCCCCAGCTAAACTGGTCGGTCAATTGCTTGGAGTAAGTCAAGCCTGCGGTCATATAGGTCGCATAAAAGACCTCTCCCGTACCATTGGGTTGAAACTCTGTCCGCACCGGCATCTGACCTGAACTCAAGCCACTCAGCGAAAGCGCAAAATGCCCAATATTGGTAGGCTTACTGACGCTCATATAGGCGTAATTGATGTCTGCGACCCAGAAAGTATTTGCGGTTGCTACTTGTAGTTCTTTAGTCTCTGAAAGAGCCGCTGGGTTGGTATATGCAGAATAAGCATCCCCAGTAAGGCAGATATTGGCACTAGCAAGACCCGCTGCTCTTGGACTAACCTCCATCTTGAGGAAGGTCAAAGCCGAAATACCCGCTCGTTGCGCACCCAGTTGAGGGAACAATTGCGCAAAAATCGCCATCGGGAAAAGCAACGCACTAAACAGGAGTAGAGATCGAAACATGTAATTGGTTTTGGACCCCACAAAGGTAAACTAGATAGGAACGGCTTGCAAGCTGTACCAATACAGATTTGCAAGCCGTTCCTAACAGATTAGTCAGCCGTAACCAACTAGATTTGCCTACTAATAAACCATTACTCGTAGGACTCTATCATTTTTCTCATCTACTAACTGTACAAAGTAGATACCGGTGGCCCAATCAGAAACATCCAATTTATAGGTACCATCAGCTTTCAAAACGGGTATTTCGTCTAGAAAAACAGTTTGTCCGGTAGCAGATAGTACTCTTAGTTGCAGACTTTCTCCTTCTACAAAATTATATTTCAAACTCAGGAGCTTATTGACCGGATTAGGATAAGCGATCAGCTCTAGTCCTATCGTTTGCTGTAGCTTGAGAATTGCTATTCTGCTCTCTCTTACTTGCCCAAAGGCATCTCGAATGCTTAATCGATAGGTAATCTCGCTAACTTCTTGCTCCAACACACTCGCATCTAAATAAGTGCTGAAGGGCTCGTCCACGATGATTTCACTTTCTTCTAGCAACTCAAAGCGTGAGCCGTCAAAAGAGCGTTCTAACATATAGATATCTTTAAACTCCTGATAGAAGTTCCCCCAGTTGATTTCAGCATTGCTTCCGGACTCCTGTACAAAGAAAGCAGCAGCATTCTGATTACAATCTGCGCGATTGCTTTCGGCTGGGCCAGTCCCACTGATGATAGCGGCCTGCTTGAGCAGAACGATTTTATCAATTTCAACTCCGTCTTCGCGCATCCAGAGGTTGAAAGTATGTTGTCCCGCTACGGGAACGTCAATAATTACAGCTGTGCTATTTGCGACATCATCCCATTCAAAGGCACCAGCACTTCCCATACCATAACCAGAAGTATTAGTAGTAGAAGTTCCGTTTAGGCCTGCATGATAGGAATCATCGGCATTCGATGGCCCGCCAGCTCGCACATATACCCGATAGACACCAGGAGTGTTGAAGGTGATTTCGTAATCAAGTCGTGGACCATTGAGGTTGAGCCCGGTATAAGATCCTTGGTTAGGGACAGCCCGCAATGCAGTATTACCACTAGCGCTAGCGTCAGCATAGGTTTCCCAATAGTTGGCAGCTGAATTGCCTGTACCGGCTACTGTTGCAGCATAGTTTTCGGCCTCCATGACGACTACACCATTGGTTTCGGTAAAACAGAGAGGGCCTCCACCTGGAGTACTAACGGTGATTAGCTGGCTACTTTGTCCACTTAGTCCATCGGCATCCGTAACAGTCAATGTCAGGGTATAATTCCCAGCATTGGTATAGGTGTGATCTGCATTTACGCCCGTGGCGAACGCTCCGTCACCAAAGTCCCAGCTATAACTAGCAATGGCACCTTCCAGATCAGAAGAACCACTCGCATCAACTGATACAAGTAAGGGCGCAAAACCTACAGTCGCACTGGCAGTAAAGCTTGCTGTCGGAGCCTGATTGGCACTACCATTACAGGAGACTAGCGCACTTTCGATTGGGCCGTTACCAGAAGGGGTACTGACTTGAGCGATTACAATTTTGTCTACTTCAACGCCATCTTCACGCATCCAAAGACTCAAAGTATGTTTGCCTACGGAAGTAATATTGATCTCTACAGATTGGCCGCCATTAGCACTGTTTTTCCAAGCCCAAGCGCCAACTCCTCCCATACCATAACCAGATAAATTGGTAAGAGCCTGACCATCAATCCCTATATGATAGGAATCATCATTGCCCGTAGGAGCGCCACTGCGCACATAAACACGGTAAAGTCCTAGCGTATTGAAGTTGATATCATAATCTAAGCGTGGACCATTGAGATTATTGCCTGTACCAACCCCTGTATTGGGTTGTGCGCGTAACGCAGTGCCATTGCTGGCGTTGCCATCAGCAAAGGATTGCCAACTACTGCTAGTAGCATTGCCGGTTCCGGGGGCAAAAGCACTGAAGTTTTCAGCTTCGATCACCACCTGACCTCCGACTTCATCAAAACAACTGGCTCCGTTAGGATCATTGTTCACTTGAATTTGTTCAGTCTCGGTATCAGTTAATCCTCCTTGGTCCGTAACGGTCAAAGTGACGGTATACAAACCAGCTTGTGTAAAGCTATGGTTAGCAATTTGGCCAGAGGCAAGTGTGCCGTCTCCAAAATCCCAAGCATAACTCACAATCGGGCCTTCAAAGTCAGAAGAAGCACTCGCATCAAATATCGTCGCCAAAGGAGCAACACCCGAGACTGTGCTAGGACTAAAGGCCGCTACGGGAGCCTGATTGCCGGGGCCACTGCCACAGCTTCCGCTATTGCTTTCGACTGGGCCAAGTCCACTAGGACCGCCGGCCACCGCTTTTACGATGATTTTATCTAATTGGACGCCATCTTCGCGCATCCAGAGATTGAAAGTATGTTTGCCTGTGCTCGGCACCACTATCTGTACCGCGATACCATTATTGGCACTCTCAGCCCAAGCCCAAGCACCGACACGGTGCATACCAATACCTGTTTGATTGGTTACGGCTTGTCCGTTGAGTCCCGCATGAAACGAATCATCGTTCTCCGAAGGGGCACTAGCCCTCACAAAGACATAATATGTCCCTGGAGTATCGAAATAAATGTCATAATCCAGTCTTGGCCCATTGAGGTTAAGACCGGTATAAGCACCAGTATTGGGTTCGGCTCTCATCGCTAGGCCATTGCTGGCCGTCACATCACTATAAGACAACCAAGTCGAACCACTAGCGCCACCCGTACCGGGAGCAGATTCGGTAAAGTTTTCGGCTTCGATCACGACTTCACCATTAACCAACAAAAAGCAAGCGCCAGCTTCGACGACTATCGTTTCTGCTTTGAGGTCTGTCAAGCCTTCTTGATCGCTAACGATCAGGCTAAGAATATAAGTTCCGGGAGTCGTATAAGTATGATCTATATTTTGCCCAGAAGCGGTGCTACCATCACCAAAATCCCAGCTATAACTGACGATTCCAGCATCATCGGTAGAACTACTCGCATCAAGACTCACTAGCAATGGAGCAGGCCCTGCGCTAGGAGTAGCGATAAAGTTCGCCACGGGCGGACTATTAGGAGGCAGTATCGTTAAGCTTTGATAAGCAGTATCGGGATTGCCGTTGTTATCGATCACGACTAGTCGAACGCTGTAGTTCCCGCTTAGGGTATAAGTATTGATCGGCGTTAAACCAGTAGCCGTATTACCATCACCAAAATCCCACGCATAACTACTGATTGAGCCGTCTGGATCGTAGGAAGTTGAAGCATCAAACTGTACTGGTAGCGGGCTACTGCCATTATTAGGTGTCAAAGTAAAAGCAGCCACCGGAGCTTGCTGACTACTGCCGCTAAAGTCTTCTAGAATACCCGCACTAAGTTGTACAGGGACAGTTTCATCCTCAAATACGACCGTCGCAGCATTATTGTTGACCACCCAATCTAGATTGACTATTTCGTTGACATCGACGATATCAAAACAGATTCGAAATATCTTAGTCGGTGTATTAGCGATAGCATGTCCAAAGGTCGCCGCATTCAACACGATATTGATTGAGGCGAGTTCGTTGCTAGGCGTAGTCAGGCTTGGTACTTGATAGACAAGCGGACTGCTAAGTACCGTTGTCTCGATGGTCGGATTGGAGACCGCTTCATCATTATAGGTAAACACCAGATTACTAGTACCCAGCTGCCCGGGAGAGTCAAACGACATCTCTACATCTAAGCAATACTGCCCATTATCGGGCAAAGCATTAGCAAAGCGTAGATTAAAAATCGTCTGGGCGCTTAGATTAGCACCGAGAAGCATCATCAAGATGATGAGAATATATTTAGTCCTTAGCATATTAGGAATAGATTCTATACGAGAATTATTTTTCAGCCAATACCATATAAAAAATCAATTTTCAGAGAGTATGGGCACTTTAGGCAGATCATGCGTGAGTTCGGTTGTATTGATTGGTAAACGCTTGTCTCAAACATTGTTATGAGTATTGAGGTAAGCGTTCCGGGACGGGAAAGACCTAATAAATGGGTCAAACACCGTATCAGTATCTATAGCTTCAACACCTTCATCACCTGCTTATCAGAACCTGTAAATAAGCTCAGATAATAGATGCCTGCGGGCCAAGTTTGCGTATTGACTTGATAGGAACCGCTTGTCGCTTTGTTGCGGGCAGTCCAAATCTCTTGACCTTGAAGATTGACGATAGAGAGTACTACTTCTTCCTCTTCCAGAGAACGATAGAGTACGTTCAACTGCTCTTGGAAAGCGTTCGGGTAAGCCGAAATCAGGAGCCCACTCAAATCATTAAGATTGAGTTCTGCCTGAGGACTCAAAGAGTATTGTCCATCCAGATCGACTTGTTTGATGCGGTAGATGATCTTGCGTTCGCCTAGGCGAACGATATCTTGATCCACAAAGCCGTAGGTAGTTTGCTCATTGGAGGTACCGATGCCCTCAAGTTGACCAATCACTTCAAAATCACTGCCTTCAAAAGCACGTTCAACTTCAAAGTGGCTATTATTGGTTTCGTTGGCCGTAGTCCAAGAAAGAACAGCATCTTGATCAAAGCGACGAGCGCTAAAGTCTAGCCATTCCACCGGAAAACTGCTACCACTAAAATCGAGCAAAGTACCAGGGGCCAATTGCAGAGGACTAACCTCATCACTAAAGACTACAGTGGCTGCATTTTCATCTACAAGCCAGCTGAGATTGACGGTTTCATTGACATTTTCGATGTCAAAGCATACCCTTACGACTTGCGAAGGAGTATTGCCGATCGCTTGACCAAAAGTAGCCGCGTTGAGCACAATATTGATTGAAGCAATACCTTCGATTGGTTCTGTGACTGTAGGAACTTGATACACTAGAGGTGTACTCAGTATATGCGACGAAAGCGTAGGAAAACGCACCGCATTGGTATTAAAGTTAAATACTAGATTACTCGTAGCGAGACCGCCAGCGACATTGAAGCCAATATTTACATCGACACAAAACTGTCCTCCATTGGCTTGAGCGTTGCTAAAGCTCAAATCAAATACAGTCTGGGCAGAAAGACTGCCACTGAGGAGCATAATGATGATGAAAAAGGTATGGTTAACTTTCATGATTAAGGGAGTTGTTCGATTCTAGAATTATTGCTGAGCCAGTAAAGATTAAGGTCTACCGCGTTTACAGTACCGTCAAGATTGAAGTCAGCTTTATTGACACCGTATGTATATGGCTGCCCGTTTTCGACACGCCAAAAGTTGATATTGTCAACGGCATTGATGGTACCATCCTTATTCGCATCTCCAGACCACAGGAGCATTACCCCATTGTCGTTTTTCATCGCGAGTCCACCAGCATCATATACTAGAGTTGCAGGATCACTAAAATCCAATAGCGGGGCATCTGCACTGAGTGTAATAGGCGTAGCAGTCATCACGCTGAGGTGATTGCTATGTCTAAGGGCAATATGATACTGCCCGATGGCAAAATCACGGAAGTCCACTGCTTCTTTGCCTTGAGGATTGATGAGCTCGCCATTGGAGCGGATAAATGCCGCAACGCTATCAAGGATGATCGTAGGATCAATCGCATCTCGCAACTCCACCAACACCCAATCCACGACTGTATTTTCGCCTTGCTGATCTAGTAAATCAGAGTCCGCTACGATACCCATTCCAAATGGATCATTGAGCGGTAGTATCGAAGTCAAACTAGTTCGCATGCTATCGTTATCGACATATGGACCTTCTAAAAATGCCTTGATCTGAACACTAGGAACACCTGGAGTGAAAATACTATCAGCGAAAGCAAAAGATCTCAAGCCCACTTCTTTACCGATTTTACGTCCGGGGATGTCATCAGCTGGAGGATGTATACCTCCCCAAATACGGGAGAGACTACACTCATCAGAAGCATCGCGGTAGGTAGCCCATTGCAGGGTAACATCTACACTTGGCCCTTGCTCAAATACTAAGAACTCATCTTTGGGGCAGTAAAACTCGCCCATACCGCCAGGGAAATATTCATCTCCTGTCATATAAGTCATGATTTCAGCCGCAGCACGTGAGTAAGTACTATGTCCTGAGACATATCCAGCAAATGGCGGTGTAACAAATGAAGGACGTTGGTATGGCCACCATTCTTCGGCCAAAATCCAATCAACTCCCGCGAGATCTTCAGCAGGGTCCAATATATAAGTAGGTCCACGCCAGCCTTTGATTTTGATCTTGCCGACATTCACATTGCCAGGACCAGCTAATGGATCACCTGCCGCTACGAGTTCAATACGTCCGGGCTCAAGCGGGATACCACCGACATCATAAGAGGCTAATGATGGATTGCTGCTTTGGCCACGTAATGCCATATAGCGCAAGGCCGAAACTGGGC
Organism: Bacteroidia bacterium; assembly: GCA_045106675.1. GTDB lineage: Bacteria > Bacteroidota > Bacteroidia > J057 > J057 > JBCAWW01. The sequence goes on along the minus strand of JBGCFA010000033.1, from coordinate 47,586 downwards.
GGATATAGTCATACCAACCTTTGATACTCCAAGCGGAAATCGCTGCATCGTGCATCGTACCGCCCATCGTAAAGTAAGTTTTCACATCCCATTCGAGGTCAGAAAGGTCTTCACCTTGGCCTTGCCACTTTTTCTCTAAGAGAGGATTGTCGCTCACATAGTTAAGGATTGTAAACCAGTGTCCGGGAGGTGTTTCAGAGTCAGGACCATCTGCCCAAAACTCAGCTAGCACTCTCGCATAGTCCCCTCGGGGAACGCTTTGGACTTGGTAAGGCTGCCCTGTATGTGGATTGAGGTTGCGACCGGTGCTACTAGTCCCACCATCGAGATAATTGTAAAATTGATCAAAATCGCTAAAATCATTTGGCAACTGGCTAAATGGCACATTACCGATAGAGGCGGGTGAGATATCCCAATTAACGCCATCACTTGGGTCTAGGTGAGCACTCCAAGTTGCGACCATACTAAAGCCCCATTTGTAGAGATCAGAAGTACTGCTTGCGTTGAGTGTATCTAGCATTGGCGGTTGTCCCGGATCATGCCAGACTTGGTAAGTATCTCCATCACGATTGAAATTGGTCTTATCACTTTGTCCCATCGCAAAAGGTGGCACATTTCCCCATTCTGGGCCTAAGAAGTCTGGCACATTCGAGGATGTTACATTTCCACTCTGATCGATAAAGACATCAAAGGCGAGGGGCTGCCAGCGGTTAGGCTTGGTAAGATTAGGATTACCCGGCTTAGCGATTTCTAAGAAAGTATTTACGGGCTGGTAGTATTGATTGCCAAAGTCATTGCTCGCATTAGAGTTGTCGGCCGTGCCGAACGCTAGAATACGATCTGCGATATAGTTGCCGAGTTCGGCAGGGCCGCCGTTTTGATAGTCAGTGCTAGTAATAGCTGTACTATAGCCCAAGTCATCCATTACCAATTTGGCGAGGAAGAGTGTTTTGTTGCGTCTTGGAGAATTGCCAAAGCGAGCCAATATTAAGCGATAAGCCGCATAGCTCATTGCTTCCTTTTGAGCAGCTAATGAGTCAGCCACTGCAGGAAGATTGGCAAAAGGGATATTGAAGCCTGCGACAGTATTGTCTAAGAAGTAGCCATGAGCGGTAGACTCATATGCAGACCATGCATCATACATGGCTGATGAAATATGATAGAGATTACGAGCATGTACTGTTGGACGAGCATAGTCGCCTCTGATTCCTTCGAGTAATACCTCATTCCATGTCCGAGCGACACTATGGCCGGCTACGAATATGTGTTCCCCAAAGGGTGCAGCTCCTTTTTCTTTGAGATTGCCATCCACGAGATCGTCGAGGCCATCCATATCATTGTCCGTACCACCATCGGTATCGGCTGGCGTGATTTGTCCATCACCATTGGTATCAAAATAACCAAAGTCAGTAGCGGCCATATCAAATGGACCAGAACCGTCATTACTAGCATTGCCACTTTCGATATCAGCAAAATCAGGATACTCATCGCCATCAGTATTAGTAGGAGTACTAAGACTACCTTGGTCAGCGAGATTGTCAATAAAGGCATCACCATCGAGATCAATACCTCCAGCCTCAACGACATCCCAAACACCGTCATTGTCGCTATCAAGATCATATTGGTTTTCGATACCGTCGCCGTCTATATCGACTTTACCTTCCACACTGATCTTAAACTGATAAGTAATACCGGAAGGACATCCTGAAAGGTCATCAACTTGTGAACCAGAGGTACCCTTGATCGTGATTCCCGGCGTATTGCTTCCTATATCAATGATCGTAATTGTTGCATCGAGAGCAACCGCTGTTACAGTAAGGCTTCCGGTACATTGGGTACCAGTGGCAAAGTTGGTCGCGATATATTCACCATTATTAAAATCTAAGTCAAAATCTTCGCTAGCACCATTTAGGTCTCCGTCCGCTACCAGATCACTCACTTTGACAGTCGCGCCAATACTGACACCAGTACTACTCAGGTCTATCGTTTGAGTAGCATTGAGTCCATCAGGCGGGATGATTGCATCGGAAGTATTAAAGCTAAATGCTCCAATGGTATTTTCGACAGCATTAGGGATACCATCATTGTCAAAGTCTATATCAATACCAGGAAAATCATCAATGCTATTGCCAATGACAATGAGGAGAGAATCCGTATCTGTTACCGAAATAGCGAGATTGGTTACCGTAAGCTTTACCATATAGCTATCTGCCGTAGCGAATGTATGGGCGATAGTTTGTCCAGTCCCTGTATTACCATCACCAAAGTCCCAAGCATAACTAAGCGTTCCGGGAACCGGTGTAAAGGTGGAAGTTGCATCAAAATTGATGAGGACTGGAGCAGGATAAGCTTCTGTTTGATCTGCGATAAAGTTGGCATTGAGCGTATTCTCGTGCTCTAGATAAGTGATAAACTGATCCGCATTGAGGTTATAGTACTTATTGACCAAACCACTGGGCCAACGGATGATCAGACTATCCACCAAGGTGGCAGCTCCTAGTCCAAAATGCTGGGTAAAGGAATTCATGATGCCATAACCTTCGCCAGATCGAACCTCTCTAATTTGTTTGTTTAGGCCAACATAAGCTTCTACCCGAGCCCCTATTGCGTTGATATTACTTTGCGTTCCGACGAGGTCGATGGCGAGATAGTGATTGCTATTGCCAGCATTGAGAAAGAGATCATCATCATTTGTACTGCTGGTACCATTGAAACCAGAACCGTGTCCGGCATATACATCTAAGAAGCCATCATGATTGAGATCGCCAATGGCGAACGTATGAACGCGAGTCGTACCGAGTGGATTGCTAGGATTGGAAGCGAGCGTAAAAGTCCCGTCCCCATCATTATAAAAGAGGTAATGCGAAGAACCCGCATAAAGCAAGTCCACATAACCATCATTGTCAAAATCTCTGAATATGGCTTGAATACCGGTCAGATTACTTGCCGCTCCTAAAGTGGGAAGCAAGCCAGAGGCAGCCGATACATCGGTAAAAGTGCCATTGCCATTGTTGCGCATCAATTGGCAATCATCGTCGTGATTGTTGATAAAGGCGTCGAGATCGCCATCATTATCTACATCAGCAAAGTCTGCAGTCCAAGTCTGTGCTCCTATCGCCAGTCCTGCGGCAACGCCTACCTCCGTATAATTGTTATTGCCATCGTTTTGAAACAGACGGTTGATACGACGTGGATCGGTATAGCTACTGGCTCCTTGGCGGCACTTAGAGAGATACATATCTAAGTCGCCATCATTGTCATAATCAGTCCAGATGGAGGCGTAGTTACCAGAGTTATCCGAAGGAGGCGCCGTAGTATTGAGCATGGTATTGGTGAAGGTAAAACTACCATCGCCATTGTTTTTGTACTTGCGACTATCAGCATCATCATGGCAGCCAAAGATATCGGCCCAACCATCATTGTCGATATCGGCAAAATTGCTGCCTTGCAAGAAGATGTTGGAGTTAGGGAGAATGCTCCCAGTTAAGCTTTCGCTGATCGGATCGCCTGAATAGAGGCGAATGTTGGTATAAGCTCCCCCCACAAGCACATCATTGCGACCGTTATGATCATAATCAGCGATACACAAACTCCATTGACTTGAACCAATAGAAGTTGACTGATAATTGGAAAATGCCTGATTAGAGCCATTTTGCGTTTGGACAACCAATGTGTTGCGATTGTCGAGTAAAATAATATCGTCCTTCTTATCACCATTCATATCGGCAACTCCTACTGGAGCGCCCGAACGGCCATTGACGGGAAGTAGATTACTCTGTACAGAAAAAGCGGTGTTGCTTGTTTGTGATCTCAGGGGGCTAGGGAAAAAAGCTATTAGGGAAAGGAGCATCCCCAATACTGCTAACTTGCTTAATGCAGGAATTCGTAACATATAAAAGAGCCTTATGCGTTTATGCACAAAATGTGATACAATAGTCTGAATCTAACATCTCAAATCTACATAGAAGTACGATTATCCGGATAAAAAATAGGCCCACTGGCGCTTTTTCAGGTGTTAGCAGTAAGCCTAGGGTCCCCATTTGAATTGACTATCTACCTTATTCTTACCTCACACACTTGTCGGCCCTGGCATTGCGCAAATAGTAAAGCAAGAACAGGAGCTCGTAAGCCGACAGAAACGAAGAAGGCACGAATTTTGGGAATTGTACATTGGCCAGATACTCAAACACGCCTATGGGCTCCCACCTAACGCTATCGGTATGTCTGCAATTATGACTATATTTGCCTTTGTCAGTTTCGCACAACCCATGGCACTTTTACACGGCTATTTATACGGGCTTACATTGGTCTTACTGATTGGCCCCGTATTTTTCACTCTCCTACAAAACACTTGGGAAAACGGCTTCAAATCGGGCTTTACCGTTGCTTTGGGCATCATTAGCGGGGACGCACTTTGTGTAGCACTACTCTTTGGATTAGGCGTTTCGGGTTGGTTTTTACAAGACGAAAATAAATTTTGGATAGGCCTCATTGGAGCCATTATACTACTGGTTTTAGGGACCCTTTATACCGTTCGCTCTCCGCGCACGGATGGAGTCAAGGTCAACCTAAAAGCCGGTACCTACCTCAACGCATTTTTCCAGGGATTTGTAGTCAATTTTTTCAATCCTTTTGCTTTCGGCGTTTGGATCGCCGCGATCGCAATTGCTAGTAATCTCTATCATTCCCCCTATTCACAATCCATCTTTTTGGGAGGTATGTTACTGGCCGTATTGACGACTGACACCCTCAAAGTAGGTTTAGCACATTATATCCGTCCCTTACTCAAGAAAGAGTGGTTAGCCTATATCTTCAAAGGGATAGGCGTGATTCTTTGCCTAAGTGGTATGTATCTGCTATTTCATATTTTCTAAGCCTCTTTTTCTGGAAATTATCCTTAATTTCATCTAAGCAGAAATAATATTTTTTCAATCTATCTCATGTTTATGAATTTGAAACGAGCAGCCCTCTATAGTTTGGGGCTTTTTTGGGGTGTGGGACTCTATGCCCAGGAAGATAAGGCCGCAGATGTGCCTAGCGATCAAGACACTCATTGGCATCATGCAGACCCATACAGCAGTGATTTTGAAGGCGTCAGTACCTTAGAAGCCTACGAACGACTCAAAGGGAAAAAATCAAAGACTATCATCGTCGCCATTATTGACTCTGGAGTAGATGTCGAACACGAAGATCTAAAAGATAAAATTTGGGTAAATGAAGACGAAATACCAGACAACGGCATCGATGATGACAAAAATGGTTTTATCGACGATATCCACGGCTGGAACTTCCTCGGCAATGCAGAAGGCGAGAATATCGTTCTAGAAACCCTTGAAGCAACTCGCATCTATCGTCAGTATCGCAATGATTTTGAAGGCAAGAGTGAGAGCAGTTTCAGCGGTGCTGAACGCGCACTCTATCAGACTTACAATCAAGCGCGTGATGTCGTTATCGCAGAGAGAAGTGAATTGTTAGAGTATAAAGAGATTCTTGATCAACTCACGGAAACCTATCAAATCTTAGACGAAATTTTCACCGATCAATTTGGCGAAGATTATACGATCGACCAGATCAAAGCACTCGAAACCAATAATCCGAGACTCAAGGAGGCTAAACGGATTTACCTTATTTGGGATGCAGATGGACTAGACGGAGAAAGGATCACATCAGAGCAAGAGCGAGTCTCAGAACGTATTGAATATCAATTGAATGTCAATTATAATCCTCGCAAAGAAATCCTCGGTGACGATGTCGAAAGCCTAGATTATGGAAAATATGGCAATAATGATGTGATTGGCGGCAAAGAAAATGCAGAACATGGTACCCACGTAGCAGGTATTGTAGCAGCCAATCGTACAAATGAACTCGGTACGCAAGGGATCGCCAATGATGTACAGATCATGGCATTGCGTGCTGTTCCCAATGGAGATGAAATGGACAAAGATATCGCGAACTCTATTCGTTATGCGGTAGATAATGGTGCTCAAATCATCAATATGAGCTTTGGCAAGGATTTCTCTCCTCAGCAGCGCTTTGTAAACGAAGCGGTCCAATACGCCGAAGAAAAGGGAGTTCTCCTCATTCACGCGGCTGGCAATGATGCCAGTAATAACGATCTCGCAGGCAATTTCCCTAACAATAGGACGACTGGCAGTAGTATCTGGGTAGAAGTAGGCGCCAATGATACCAAAGAAGGGCCAAATCTAGTAGCAGAGTTTTCAAATTATGGTGCGACTACGGTTGATATTTTTGCGCCGGGTGTAGATATCTACTCAACGCTACCTTCGGATCAATATGGCAAACGCAGTGGTACCAGTATGGCAAGTCCAGTAGTTACGGGAGTAGCAGCCTTATTGTGGTCCCATTTTCCGGATATGACAGCTGCTCAAATCAAGACGATACTCGAGACTTCTGCTATTTACCACGGCAAAGAAAAAGTCTATCGTCCTAATGAAGACGGCAAGAAAAAGAAAACTAAGTTTAAGAAGCTATCCGCTACCGGAGGCATCATCAATATCCTCCAAGCGGTCAAGATGGCTGAGGAGATGTAGAATAAATCTTATCAGTTTTAAAAAAAGTCCAATGTTCAAGCATTCAATACTTGAACATTGGACTTTTACATTCGCGATTGGGTATTCCCTTACTGCTTCATCGCCTCAAGCTCTGTTTGGAGAGCTTGCAGCTTAGCGACTGATTCGCTGATCTTAGTTGCCTGTGTTGCTTGAACCGTTTTATTGGTTTCTTTAGCTGTTTCCAGCTTAGCGATTTTGGCCTGAGCCTCCACCATTTTCTCTTTGAGCTTAGCAATTTCTTCCTCCATCTTGAGGATAGCATTTTGCTCATCAGCAACGTCTTTGGTTAGCTTTTCTGCTTTTTCGATCAACTCATCCTGAGTTTTTTGCACTTTCGCTACTGCTTCTTGTTGTAGGGTGATCTTCTGCTCCAACTGGTACATTTTGGTTTTCAGATCCAAGCTCTGTAAAAAGGTCGTTGCCTTGGCAACTTCTTCTGGATACTTCTCAGAGTCTAAGAAGTTATAATAACCGGCAGACAAAAACATCGTGATACGGCTATACTTACCTTCTGTATTTTCAACCGGCTCAACACGGTAATAGTAATCCATCGTACGATCAGAAATTTCAGCAAAAGTAACCGACTCTAATGCTTGTAGTCCTTTAAAGCTTTTCACTTTTTCGCCAGTTCCAACAGCAAACTTATCATTTAACACAGTCAAGATTTCCTCCGCATTCCCTTCGATTACAAAAGTTAAGGCATTACCGCTTGGTTTTACTTTTTTAGCAAACGAAGCCGTAGTCTCTTCTACTTGCGCTGCTTGCTGCAAGCGAGCCGTAGCCGTCTCTTGTCCTTGTAGGCTGATAGTCAGGTTCATTACAACAAGAGCAAACAAAGTTTTGAATAGTATATTTTTCATTTTGATAGAATTGAGTATGATCAATTTTTGAATTCCTCATTTTGACGCACCACATTTCCAATAAGTAACACCCTCTAACATAACAATCGGCACATCATTTGATATAATCTTACACCAAGTGATCAAATCTCACCGTCTGATTGGTGAATTCATCGGAAAACCGGATATTTAAGGGCTAGAAAATGTTGTCTCAAAGACTCATGCATATTGACTACGGCAAACAAGGATTTTTAATCTTACTGCTGGCGAGCCTAATGGTCGTCTGCGTTGAAGCCATACGTCCTGACTCTACCCTTTGGACAGACTCACAATCCACTGATTTACAGACTCAAAAGGATACCTTAGACGATTTTCATCGCGCCGTAGTCGAACGTTCACCTAGTTTACATGGAGCGGAATCCTGGGAAATTCTTCCCGCAGAACAAGAAGTATTCGCAAATCTCGAATCTCCTCTTTCCCGATTCTTTGGTGCGCTCAATCTCAGTAGTTCTCGTAAGAGCAAAGTCCGGATCGCTTATTTTGGCGACTCTATGATCGAAGGCGATCTGATCACCCAAACTTTACGCAATGAATTACAAAAAATGTTTGGTGGCCAAGGTGTAGGTTTCGTCCCTATCACCTCCAATACATATAGTTTCCGCAAAAGTATCTGGCACCGCTTTTCCAAAGATTGGCGTTCTTTCAATTTCCTCAAGTCCAATCGCGAAGACTTTGGCATCTCTGGCGAGTTATTTCTTGCCTCGCAGAAGCCTATAGAAGAACAGGAAAATCTCAAAACCTGGGTTCGATATCAAGGCTCGGATATGTATCCAACCACTAAGACTTTTGATCGCATCAGTCTTTTCTATGGCAAACCTACTGATACGCTGTATTCCGAGCAGCCCGCCTTCGTCGAAATCCGGGTCGAAGACAAAAAAGATACCCTCTATCTCGACCCATCTTATGCAGTCAATCAAATTAGCTTGACCCAAGAGCCTGTCGAAAATATAGAGCTCCGTTTTTCTATCCCGAAAAACTTACCCGTCTACGGTCTCAACTTTGAAAGTGATTCAGGGATTCACCTTGACAATTTCTCTTCAAGGGGCAGTAGTGGCCAAGATTTGGTCGAGATACCAGATGAAATGATGCGTCAGTTTCACCATCATCTTGAATATGATCTTGTCGTCCTACACTTTGGCGTCAATGTTACCTCCGCCAATCGCACCAACTTTGACAGCTATGAAGAAGGTATGAAGCGTGTGATCGAGCATATTCGTCAATCTATGCCCGGCACCGACATCCTCATGGTTAGTGTTGGAGATCGAGGTATCAAGCTCAACGGACGCTGGCAGACCGACCCTTCTGTCCCATTGGTATTGGAAGCCCAACGTCGCGTAGCCCAAGAAATGGATGTCAGTTTCCTTGATCTTTATCGGAGCATGGGTGGCAAAAACACCATGGTACGCTGGGTAGCTCGTGATTGGGCGATCCATGATCACGTACATACTACGCGTAGAGGCGCACGCAAAATAGCCGGCATTCTCAAAGATTATCTCATGTCTCAGTACGAAGACTTTGACGTCGAACCCATGCAGGCATCGAGATAAAGTCGATCTCAAAACAAAAACTGAGTAAATAGCGGAGAAGCTAAATGTAAAATCTCTCCATTGCTTTGGGCATTGATAGTGCAAATGGGACATTCGATATTGCCAAGCGTTCCGCGAAGCGGAGAATCAAGGTAAATCGCAAAACAAGAATTGCATAAAGACAGAGTCAGCAGCTTGACGTTTCTTCTTAGTTGTTTTTACTTCCCCACTTACTTCTTAAATTCGTCGCATGAGACGGATCATCTATACCCTCTTACTTGCTAGTATGCTATGGGCTTGTGGCGAGCCGATCAATACCCAAGTAGACGTTCTGGTACAGGACAAGCACAATACCCAGCCGCTTGATAGCAGCAGAGTTTACCTCTATAGCCAATATCAAGATCAGCCCCAAACCCTAATAGACAGTCAGTTTACTGACCTTGAAGGGAATACCAACTTTAATTTTATCGCGCAAGAAGGGCTTCAGTATTACGTCTTCGCCGAACGCCACCACTATCAAGCCGCCGTCAACGAACAAGGTTCTGCCTACGAAAACAAACAGTCTATTGATCCTGATATGATCAATACGCTCTATCTCTACTTAGAACTCATCCCTCCGCCAGATCCAGATCGCTTTGACAAGATGCACGCTCAGGTATCCGTCAATGAGGTCATCGCAGCCATCAAAGACACTAACTGGCAGTGGGCTTTTTTGCCGCACCTTGTATGGGAAGACATCCCCGCATTATTAGAAGTCGCAGGAGACACGAGCATCATCGAAAAATATCCAAGACATTCTCTCTCCACCTATCGTCCCAAAAGCGCAAGAGTCGGCCTAGTAGCACTTTGGTTGATCGAAGCAGTAAGACGAGTGGAAGCCAAAGGCGGAGAACTAGCCGGTAATCTGATGCCGCCTTCTCGCGCCCCGATTCTCGGAACGCGGCGTGGCAACCCCAGTGGCTACAACAGTCCTGCCCAAATAGAGACCGCTCGCCAAGCTTATCTCAATTGGTGGGAAAAAGCCCAAAACAACGAAAACCGCCAAAAAATCTCGCGCGAAAATCCATTGGTCGGCAAAGGACTCAGTTGGATGTAAAGACGCTTAGTTTATCCTTGGTGGTATCGACTCATTAAGAAAAGTGCGTTGGCTTTGCTCGGGCCGGTTTTTTGCTGCCCTTTTTGCGAAAAAGGGCAACGTTAATAAAAAAATCAAAGGCCATTCATCCAACAACTGACAATAAACAAAAACACAAAATGGGAACATATATCACCCACTACGCTTGGGATATCGATAATGACATATGGGGCGTTTTGGAGGTGGACCAGATTCATCCCCTCCACAACGATTTTGCGAGTCTCAAAGAATTGCTCGTTGCCGGACGAGGCGAAATACAAAAGCTCTCAGAAAACCTTCCCGAACAAGGCTTACCGCTAGATAGTGTCAATCTCCTTAGCCCTATCGCAGGAGCATCACGTCTCATCTGTGTTGGCCATAATTTCCTTGAAACAGATCCCGAAACCGGCAAACAATCCAAACCGCCCAAGGAGATCATGTTTTATCGTAAGGATGAGAGTTCCCTGCAAGGAGCAAATGATATGATTCCTCGCCCTGCTCAGAGTCGCTTATTGGACTATGGGGTAGAAGTTGGGCTCATCATTGGCAAATCCATTCACAGCCCTCTTGAGTTGAAGGAGGAAGAGCTAGAAAAATATGTTGCGGGTATCATCATGCTCAACGATCTCCACCCACGAGACCATAGTCTACGCGCTCCCGGCCACCAATGGTTTCAGGGCAATAGCTATCGAGGCATGAGTCCGGCGGGGCCCTTTATCTATCTTTTTGATGCCGGCGAGGCCGAACACCTCCACAATCTAGATCTCAAACTTTGGGTCGATGATGATCTCCGTCAAAACGCCAATACTAAAGACTGGGCCCTAAAACCAGCAGATGTCATCAGTCGCATCTCACAAGTGATCAATCTTGATGTAGGAGACGTCATTCTCATGGGAACACCCGATGGCAGCGCAGCTCGTCCAGTCAGCAGTGCCGCTAAAAAGATTGGCGGACTCTTCCTCAGTGAAAACACCCAAGCCAAACTGATTATCGACAAGGAAGCTAGTAATCCGCATTATCTCAAATCTGGGCAAATCGTCAAATGCACCATCGCTAGTCCGGATGGCAAAATCGACCTCGGCACCCAAATCTGTGCCGTCGAATAATCGGTACTAATTCGCGCCTGCACAGCGTTAGAACAATAGACTCTGCGCGCACATTTAGTCAAAATTTTCATGAAAGTACTACTAGCAATTTTATTATGCGGTGTATGTTGGCTCCCCCACGCCCATACTCAAGATATCAAGACGAATAATGGTCAGAGTATCACCCAAGCGGCGCTAAACCAATTGGTCCAGCAACAAATGCAAATTCATCATATGGCAGGCTTGAGTCTGGCAGTCATCAATGATGAAAAAGTCGTTTTTAATCAGCAATACGGCTACAGTAATTGGGCTAAGCAAAAGCCCGTCGAGTCCACTACCCTATTTGAAGGCGCTTCGATGACCAAGCCTGTATTTGCCTTTTTGGTGATGCGATTGGTAGAGCAAGGCGTCTTGGAACTGGACAAACCTCTGTATCAATACTGGCCTAATCCTGATCTCGTCCATGACGAACGCTATCAGTTGATCACTGCGCGCATGGTCCTCACTCATAGTACTGGCTTACCTAATTGGGCACGTGGTAACAAACTCAATCTGCAATTTGATCCGGGTACAAACTTCATGTATTCAGGAGAGGCTTTTGTCTTTCTCGGCAAAGTACTGCTACACTTGACGCAGCGTTCGCTCGAAGAGCTCGCTCAAAAGGAAATATTTGAGCCATTTGACATGACTCAAACTACGCTAGTTTGGTCGCCCGCTATTTCACCAATGAAGGCTACAGGGCATTACAATGGAAATGTAGTATCCGTGGATCATTCTCGTCCCAGAAAGGCAAATCCCGCCGCTTCCATCCACACTACTGTAGATGATTTCAGCAAATTTATGATTGCGATGATGCAAGGCAAAGGGCTCAAAACGGAGACCTATGCAGAGATGTTCAAAGTCCAATACAAACTTCCCTTAGGCCATAACAATCAAAACGCAACGGGCTCTATCGCCTGGGGATTGGGCTGGGTACTGGAAGAAACACCTTTTGGTTTGAAACTACAGCATGGTGGTAATAATGGTGATTTCACGAGCTACTTTGAACTTTCTCAGGACAAAAAGATAGGCTATGTCTTTTTCACGAACTCAGATAGAGCAAATGCGTTCAACGCAGTTTTAAAACCCTATCTCACCATAGGCCAAATCCCCAATATTCCCGCCAAAGGTCTCAAGTCAGCTCATCAACTAGACTTCACTACTGATAATTTCACCTTCAACGGCCCTCACGAATTAGGTACTTTCAATGGTAGAGATTGCCTCTATTCTGAAGGAAACACCGAAGCCATCGTCAAAGGCAAGACTTTCAAAAATATGATCATCGAGTTTGATATCTCGATGGAGCGTGGTTATGCCTTTGCGGGACTTAAGTTTAGACAAAAGGACAACGATAATTATGAAAGTCTCATCCTTCGCTCAATAGAATCGGGCAACGATCACGCCATGCAGTACAATCCGGTATTCAATGGTAGCGAATGTTGGCAGCTTTATTATGGAAATAATTATTCCCGCATGGCCTTCTTTCGCGATGGTGAGTGGATGCACGTCAAACTAGCGATCTACGATGATCGGATGGAAGTGCTTATCGACGATATGGACAAGCTTACGCTGAATGTCTATGATCTAAAACATGCGATTGAGCCGGGGACTGTGGCCTTGTGGAGTGATATGCCCGTTTATTTTGCCAATTTTAGGATCAAGGAGATTGAGAGCTATGACTTTTCCCAAGACGACCAACCCAAACCGGAACCGCCAGTCGGTACAATCACTCAGTGGAAAGTTTCTGAGCCTTTTACGGCTGGCAAGGAAAATATCATCAACTACATCAGTAGTCAAGACTGGACTCTACAAAGCTGTGAATCCAATGGCTTAGTCAACTTTGCCAGAATCCATACTTTCACAAATTCACAAAATACGGTCTTAGCCAAATGCATCATTCTATCTGATAAAAACCAACGCAAACGCTTACAGTTTGGCTATTCTGACGTGGGCGCGATTTATCTCAATCAGAATATGCTCTATGAAGGCCAGAGAATCTATCGTTCTCGGGACGACGCCTATTACGGGACTATCGGATATTACGACAATCTCTATCTCGATTTGCAAAAAGGCGCCAATGAAATTTGGTTTGTCGTCAGCGAAAATTTTGGTGGTTGGGGCCTGATGGCTAAGTTTGACGATCTGGAAGGGATTGAAATAAAATAAAATTCCAGCGTTCCGCGAATAGCGGTAAAAAAGAATTCAAAATGCGCATCTACCTCATTGGATTTATGACAGCAGGCAAGACTACACTAGGTCGCGCTTATGCAGAGAAACTAGGCTGGACCTTTGTTGATATAGATGATCAGTTGGTGGAGCGTGAAGGCAAAACGATTGCGGAGATATTTGCGGAGGATGGTGAGGAGCATTTTCGACTCGTCGAACGCGAAACTTTGGAGGCGACCGCTAATCAGTATCGGGAAAAGGTCATCTTCGCCACAGGTGGGGGACTACCGTGTTTTTACGACAATGTCGAACGCTTAAATCAATTGGGCCAAACGGTCTATCTAAGCTTGCCTCCCGAAGAATTGCTACGACGTATCCGTAAAGATCGGGCCGATCGTCCTTTGGTACGAGATAAAACTCCAGCAGAATTAGCGGGTTTTGTCAACGATCTACTCGCCAAGCGACAGCAATATTATCGTCAGGCGCAGCATACTTTAGTCCAGGATGAGCAGACTATTGAGGGGCTGAAGGCGATTTTGTCTTAAGCACATCCCGCAGCAACATATAAAAATCCTCATGCCGATAGCTAGCCGCCTTTTGCCCGTCTAGCTGTAATCCTGCCTCAAAGCCGCGTTCGGCAAAGGCAGACAACCAACGACTATCCTTGCTCACGACATGCACAGGCGTAGAAAAATCATCCTCTGCATCTGTCAAAAAGGGCGGTTGATGATCTCCCAAAAAGATAAATAGACTATTGCTGTCTCCTTGCTGTTCGATAAACTGAGTCATCATCCGCAACTGGTAGTCCATCGCACGCCAATATTTATCTTGCGCTAATCCCGCCATCAAGGACGATTCTTGACCGCTTTGAGCTGTATCAGGCAATGTTTCTAAGTCACCCCATTGCTCTGTCAGGAGTGGCACATCATTCCAAGGGCTATGCGAATTGAGCGTGATAAAAAACATAAAGAAGGGGCTCCGATCCTTGATCATTTCTTCGCGCGCATATCCCATTGCAAACTGATCGGGCAGACTACCAAACTTGCCATAAGCGGGCCCAGTATAGGGAAAGTCAGGCTCCTTGAGCCAATCATCAAAAGCAAAAAACCGGTCGTAAAGCGCATAGGGAATCCGTGCTGCTTGGGTCTCCGCCTTCAAAGTATTCAATCGTAAACTATAATAGCCTTGATCGTTGAGGTAGCGAACCAGATGCGGATAATCTGGCTCATTGTGTAGGAGAGCCGTGTATTGAGGGTGAGCATAGAGCCTTTGTCCCGTCATGAAAGAGGTAAAGCCCAACCAACTACGACCGCCTGAGATCGGAGCTTCCGACCATGTCGAACGCATCCCCCATTGCTTTGCAGTTAAGCGATTTTCGAGTTCTGCGAGTAGCAGGCTATAATCCTTTTGAAAAGCCGTATCAGTGGCCAAAACCTTGCCGTATGACTCCAAAAAGATCAAATAAATATCTGGTCGATGGGTGAGGCTATCATCCCAATTTTGTTCAAAAGGAGAAGTATCAGGCCTAGTATGGACCTCCATATAGAGTTGCCGCGAGTCTTGCCAATTGCGCCATATTTGTTGACTGTTCCAATGCACTTGACCACTAAAGATGGCAAGCAATAAGACCAGACTGAGGATGATCCCTCCAGCGGGAACACCTCCCCAAGCTTCGCGTTTGCGCAGCAGCCAACTCATCACCCAAAGAGTAAACCCAATGCCCACTATCAATCCGATAAACAAAGGCAAATAAGCCGTCAATTTACCCAAAGAGAGTTCACTCCAAAAGATCGGCAAGACCTCGGTTAGTAAACTCCACTCATGATAGAGATTTGGCGAGACTCGATAAAGTCGCCAGGTAAATAGTCCGTAAAGCTGTAAAAAGGCTAAAAAAGCCCAAATCCCCCAAAGTAGCCAAGCCCATGATCGTTTTGCAGCAGGCTTAAACCATAATAAGCCCAAGCCAATCAACAACCACTCTCCACTCAGTAGGCCCGTTCCGGGAACCTCATAATAAGCCCCCGCTAAGCCGATCATCAGCCCTAGCAAAAGCCAAGTAAAAATCCATAAGTAAGGGGAAGCAAAAATTCGTTTCATGTGGTCCGCAGCAAGGCCATAAAACTGCGTCCAAATGAGAAGAGAAGCAAACCTGCTAGACAATAATAGAGATAAATCCGCCATTCAACGGGAATGACCATGCTTAAGGGCAATCCAATCATGACCACTACTGCAATCACTGGCCCCCAAGGAAAACGACTTTCTTTTTGGGTAGGAGCTTGAAAATACCTTGAAGCCAATACGTAGAGATAGCGAATCCAACCCAAACCTAATATCCAGATCGGTGCATAGCCCAGTTCAAAGAGGATATGTCCGACCGCCAAGACATAAAAGGCATCCGTCTCTTTATCAAAATACTCACCTATGATAGAGGCAGAATTAGTCTTGCGGGCCAAAAACCCATCTAAGCCATCCAAGCTCGCTACTGCCAGCAAAACGATCATCAAGCCCCAAGGCTGATCTGCTGGAGCAAAAGCCAAAATCAGTAAGAGCAAGA
This sequence comes from Bacteroidia bacterium, assembly GCA_045106675.1. GTDB lineage: Bacteria > Bacteroidota > Bacteroidia > J057 > J057 > JBCAWW01. Next base: position 31,631 of record JBGCFA010000033.1, on the reverse strand, counting down.
ACAAACGACTTGCCGTCGCCCAATTGGCGGGACCGATCCCCCAAGGTAAATCCTCCCACTCGCTGCGGTTCATAATAAACAAGCCGATAAAGGAAGCCAGCGCTGCCGAAAACAAAATATACGGACGGTCTACCCATACAGCCATAGTGCTACCGATCAATAGCATGAGGGCATTGGTACGCGTCCAGCGCGTGATCTCGGGATTTACACTCTTGCCCATATATCTTGATGACTGACCCACATACTCAAAGCACCCAAACTCAGGGCTGCACGCTTGTCTTTGATCCAATTTTGCAATTTTGTTTGCTCCTGCGGAGAACGCATCATCTCACCGATGGCAGACTCCATAAAACCCAACAAATAGCTTTGCATCACTTCATTTTCAGCACCAATATGCCAATAACTCGGGGCCATCTGTACTTTATAGCCCAACTGCTTCAAAAGGACTTTCATCTGCGCAGGACCATCAGCCCCCATAGCTTGACCAAAAGGCTGCTTTCGCTGCATATGAGCGTCATAATGCGCAATCATCTCTAAGTCTTCATTGCCTTCTGGTTCAAAACCCATACCCGTATAGTTGAGACTCAAATATAGAGGCGTTTTCGCCTCAAATACCGGACGAGCAAAAGTCAAAAACTGTGCTTCTGAAAATAAATCAAAAACCGCATTAGCCATGGCCAGATCAGTATTGGGCAAGTCTATTGCAGAGCTGATATCAAGTAGAGAGTGTTGGATCAGCTTTACCCTTTGGGGAACGCGTTGGCGCATCGCTTCGATCAGCAGCGGATCATGCTCAAGCAAACTCCAATTGGGTTCATTGGTCAGCTTGGGAGCAAAATATTGATAATTGGAGCCATAACCTGCTCCGACATCGACAATATTGGCTTGGGACATGCCTTGCAGATAGGTCAGTACCTCAGATTCGAGTACCGGATGTCGCCCCTCAGCATCAAAGGGATAACGGGTTTCTAACCAATGGGTCGGATAAGCACTTATTTTTTCCATGATAAGGTTGGCAAGGCATTCAGCACTCGGTCAGCAACATCGGACCAATCACAATTGTCTTCGGTACAGCATTGCTGGGCACCGTCATGGAGTGATTGGAAACGTTGAGGAGTTTGGCTGAGCATCTGGAATTCATCGAGCAGGGTTTCTATACTTTCAAAAACAAGGCCGTTGGAGCCATGTTTTACATGTGAGGCAGCATTGCCACCATTCAAGGTCAATATCGGCAATCTAAAAGCTCTAGCTTCTTGCAGGGACATTCCGAATGTCTCCATATAGGCCGTCGAGATATATAGATTGGAAAAACGATAGTATCGTTGGGTCTTCCTCGGTAATAGAGAACCCGTCAATAGCACGCTTTGTTGCAATTTGGGGTATTGAGCGATCAGATCATGACAAGCTTGGGCATAAGCGGGCTCAATTTCGTCGGAGCCGACTATGCTTAGATTAAATGGTCCCATTTGATCTAAGCGTTCGGCAAGGCCGCGTAAAAAAGGCAGCACTCCCTTGCGCTCCACCAAATTAGAAACCATCAAAGCGCGTAACTCCTCCGTATCGCCTTCACGTCGTTGCGGTTGAAAACTCAAAGCTGGTGGCGCGACGATGATCTGATGTGGTAAAAAGCCCCGGTTTTGTAAATATTTACAGGTGTAGAGGCTTGTAACCAAAAACCATTGAAAGCGAGCTAAAACAGATGCTTCCTTGGCCGCATACCATTCGTCGGATTGTACGCCATCAGGCGGATATAGGCTATCTAAATGATGCACCAATAAGCCATGTATCATCTGGGGCGCATCCATCTCTGGCAACTCTCCAAATTGATCCAAAAATAAGGTGTCAATCCAATATACACCCGGTTTAGCTTCAGTACGTGCGGCTAGATAGGCTTGAAAATCAATCGTTTCCAAGCTAATGCCTTGCTCACGCAAAGCGCCTATCAGTTGAGCATTATAAAGATTGCCTCCACTGGGAATATCCTGAATTTCAGGCAGGACGAAGTACCACTTTAGAGATTTCATCGCTTTGATTTCTAAGACACCGGAGCAAAGCATTTCGAGAAACAAGATTCTTCCTGACGGTCAGGACAAGTAGAGATATTAAAATATATCAGATTCTTGTTTCTTGTTTCGCCTTACACATCTCCCTCATACGAGGCCCAAGCTACGTGGGATTCTCCCAGTGTCACTTTGAGTTTGCCAGAAAAAGATGCCTTCACGGCTGTTCCAATTTGTTGATGAATATAGCGGGCAAGGAACTCTGTGGTTGTCAGCTTGCCGTCAAATTGGGGGAGAGTGTCCAGATTTTGGTAGTTGAGAGGGCTAAGGACATCTTTTAGGACCTCATGAGCGATAGCCATATCAATGACGATATTGTTTTCGTCCACCTCTGCTGCCATAAAACAAGCGTCGATCACATAAGTAGCTCCGTGCAATTTTTGCGCCGGGCCAAAGGCTTCACTCGGCAAAGAGTGAGCGATCATCACATGATCTCTAATCGTAACAGTAAACATATAAATTGGTGTTAATATTCGACTCCCCACATCAATCCTTGTGGGCGTGTGTCTCGTAGTTGATCAAACCATTTGGGTAAGCTCTCAAAAGCTACCCAATCGGTCAAATGTTCATCATATCTAGCATCTGCCAAAAGTCTAAAAACTGCAGTTTTGCGACGTAGATAGTCCCAGCGAGGGGCACGTTCGGGACTGATATGACTTACTTGTGAAGAGATAATTTGTTTGCGTTGGGCATGAAAACTTCCCCCTAATTTCAGAGAGGTTTCCTTGTTACCAAACCAGCTTAGCTCGACGACCTTACCGCCTTGGCTGAGCGAATCGATGCAGAGTTGTAAGCCAGGAGTACTAGCCGTAGTATGAAAGGCGCAGTCGTAGTTTTTGCCCGGCGGGCGAACGCTAAAACCCATATCAGCGGCCAATGCAGCGCGCCAAGGGTCAGCATCCCAGACGGTAAGCTCTATGCCCGGTATGCCTTGCAGGATACGTGCCAATAAAGAGCCTATGCTTCCAAAACCTAGCACTAAGACTTTATCGCCAATAGACACCCCACTATCCCAGATACCTGTGATGGCAGTTTCCACATTACTAGCGAGTATTGCCCGACGAGGGGAAACGTTCTCCGGAACGAGAAATAAACTATCGACCGGTACCCAAGAACGATCTTGGTGAGGGTGCAGCAGATGTACGCAGCGGCCTTCCCATCTATGTCCTGCGGTAACGACTTCACCAACTAGGGAGTAGCCATATTTGATCGGAAAGCCAAAATCGCCCTCCATAAAGGGCACTTGCATACTTTCGTATAGCCCTGCGGGAACGCCACCTTGCGCGACGAGGCGCTCTGTGCCAGTACTGATCAATGAATAAGCTGATCTAACCTCCACAAAATTGGGATCGTGGTCAGTAGGATAATCGCTAGTACGTAATTCAGATTTTTGGGCACTAAGGTGCCAAAGAGATTGGGCTTGCATTAGGATTTATCACAGATTTGGCCAACAAACATCATACTGTTGCCTACTGGTAAAAAGGTAAAAGGATCCAGTTCAATGGCTTCTCTCACTTCGCCGATCGTGGGAAGTTTGATAGCAGAGATTCCAGAACCAAACAATCGCGGCGAGAAGTGCAATTGCAAAATATCGACAGCACCATCATAAATAAAGTTCGAGGTTGTCTGCGCTCCTCCTTCAATATAGACTGAACATATGCCTCTATTATAGAGGCATTCGAGGATTTCTTTGCCTTTCCAGCGACCTTTGTTTTTGTCTCTAGAGATATATTCCAAGCGTTGGTCATCGACGATACGGCCATTGCCTAAGACAAGGACAGGATCATGGCAAGATTTCCAAAGACTACTAAAGTCATGAGCCGAAGCTCCGACTACGATCCGCTTGGGGTTAGTGCCCTTGACATGTCGGACGGTCAGTGAAGGCTCATCCGCCACTAAGGTCTGCGCTCCAATCAAGATACCATCGCAAAGTGCGCGCATACGATGTGCGTGGATGAGATTTTCTTCGGAGCCAATCCAGCGTGAGTCACCGTTTTCTGTCGCGATACGACCATCTAGGCTTTGCGCAAAATGAGTGATAGAGATCGCACGCTTTTGCTTATGCGCATGATAGGGCAATAAACAATACGGCAGATAATGACTGAGTAATGGCCGTAGTTCCTCCGAGACAGAGTTTGTTTCCAAGAGTTCTACTGTAAACATATTGGTAGAACGAACCCAACAGATGGATTTGTTTTGAGTTGCTATAGGTGGTTTTTCGTCCCAATAAACAACAACCAAGCGTTCCCCATCTTGGGGCACAACTAAGGCATCAACCGACCAACGGGCTTGAGAATTACCATAAGTAAAACTCAACCACTGAAATGGAGTAGCGTGAGTGCTCAACTCTGCTTGTAGTGTCAACAATGCCTGCCAAAGTGCTTCCATATCCTTATTTGGAGAGCCAATGGCCCATCAGATTACGCTTGGTGTCAAGATAGAATTTATTTTCCTCCTGTGCTGCAATTTCTATAGGTCGGCGTTCAACAACTTGTACTTGGCTGTCGGCAAAAGCATTTAGCTTCTCAGGATTGTTGGTAAGCAAGTTGAGGTGAGAGACTTTTAGCTCCTCCAAAATTGCGATCGCAATTTCATAACGGCGATCATCCTCTCCAAACCCAAGATGAGTATTGGCATCAGCTGTATTGAGGCCTTGATCTTGGAGATTGTACGCCTTCATTTTATTGATGAGACCGATACCTCTACCTTCCTGACGTAGATATACCAAAACACCGCCTTCTTGAGCGATCAGTGATAGAGCAGTATTGAGTTGTTCACCACAATCACAACGAGCCGAACCGAAGAGGTCGCCAGTCATACACTCAGAATGGAGGCGTACTAGAGCAGGTTTTTGCTCGCTCCATTCCCCTTTGTATAAAGCCAGATGTGGCTGCTCAGGATTAGGGCCCGGATAAGCCCGCATCTGAAAGTCGCCCCACTGTGTAGGCAAACGGATTTCCTCTAATGCTGTCAATTTGAGCCTTGTATCTTGTGTATCTATTAATTTTCCGTTCATATCTTATGTTATAACAAGCGAGCATAAACATCACCCGACCGATCCTCTTCACCATATTGACTTAGTATCGCCTTCATTTCAGCGGCACTAATCCATGTTTCCGTCTCAAACTGTTGGGATTCTCCAAACGACCAATTGAAAACATATTGACCAAGTCGGTCAATTTCATCGACACAATCCAAAGCACTTAGGATGCTTGGGATAAAATATTCGAAGGATAAATTTGGGATGGGAGTACTCAGTCCCTTAAGAATAGCGAGTTCAAAATCTTCCACGTCTAGCTTGCAAAAGTCTGGTACGCCATGCTCCTCAATCAATTGTTCAAGGCTATAGACAGGGACCTCTATGCGCTGGTCCCACTGTACGTGGAACGAGGTCTTATCAGCCATCACCTTGCGCCATGATTCATCGGCTAGGGTACTAATCGTCGGAGTCAACTCACTGACAAAAAGTGGCAAGCGACCGGGGCGTTCGCCAAGGGCGGCCTCTAAAAGAGTAAAACGAGGGTTAGCCCCAAAATGGCGCTTGAGATAGTCAATGCAAGCCGGTTGAGGCTCTACCGCAACGACCTTTGCCCCTAATGCCAGCCATGCATCCGAGCGATTGCCAAGGTGTGCGCCAATATCAAAGCACAAACTACCCTCCTTTACAAAGGGGGCATAAAAGCGCATCAACCGTTGGCGGTTTCGAGGCTTTGCGTAATACATAATTCGGGAACGTAGGATTCCCAGTCGTTGTCTGATTGTCATGTTCAAAAGGGTGGCGAGTCTATCCTGCTGACCACTCAATCATATAGCTGGTGTGAGATCGCAAGTTGATCACACGACCTTCGTCAAGGATAAGATACTGGCCCCTAATGCCTTGCAGGGTACCGGTGATCTCTGGAATTTTATCAAATTTAAGGCTTTTAACTTTCTCCGGATATGCCTCCACCGGATAGTTTATTTCTATTATCTCGCTCTGCGGAACGATATACTCCTGATATTCAGCGGGTAAAAGCGCTTTTGCTTTCTCAATCTCCTCATTGATATCAATCTCAGTATTCATCTGATTGGAGAGCATGCGGCGCCAATTGGTCTTATCGCTCATATGATCTTTGAGGGCAACTTCTATCTCACCCGCTAATCGACGATAAGGGACATTGGCGATTTGTACTGCCTTCCAAGCACCTTGGTCGATCCAACGAGTAGGCACTTGATCCCCTCGGGTAACGCCAACTTTTATACCACTAGTAAGAGCAAGATAAACCACATGCGGCTGTACATGATGCTTTTTTTCCCATTCGGGATCACGCCCAATGCCTAAATGTCCTTCACAAAGTTCGGGGCGGATGATACAAGGAGCATTTTCGGGGGCGTCTCTAAAGTGAGGGTAACAAAAGCCTTGTCCATAAGGCTTTTTGATTTTGAGACCACAAATACGACAATTGATTTGGCCGTCAAACGAAAGCTTGATCTGCTTACCTATCCAATCGTTTACCAAAAAGGTATCTTCTCCAAGAGTCAATGAATATTGAACGGTATCTCCTAATTGGGAGGACATTTTACGCAGATTGCCGCGATAGACCATAAGTAAATCAACTAAAAAAATGACACGATTGCCCGTTTCCTTGTGGGAAGTCGGAAATCCTACTATTAAAACCCGAATATAGTTAACTGAAAAGGAATAGAGAAGGTTTGCAAAAAGTCAATACCAGATTGTACCTTTGAAACCATTGCAAAATCAAAAGCTGCATGGACGCGCATATTAGTAATATCATCGAATCTATCATTTTCACAGCTGAACAGCCTGTCAAAAAGTCATTTTTGATGGAAATCCTGCAAATGGATGCCCCAGCTTTAGAAGAAAAAGAAAATGAAGTTGAAGGGCAGGAGACGGTGGAGAAACTTGAAGTAGATGAAGCTAGTCTTGATGCAGCATTAGTAGAGCTAGAAAAAAAGTATCAGAGCGATCAATATCCTTTTGAAATCAGAAAAGTCGCAGAAGGCTACCAATTTTTCACTAAGCGCTCTTATTATGCCTACATCAAACGGGCTACGCTGACCAAAAATCAGAAGCGACTATCTAGATCTGCCTTGGAGACCTTAGCCATCATTGCCTATCGTCAACCAATAACTAAGGCAGAGATGGAGTTTATCCGCGGAGTGAACTGTGATTATGCCGTGCAAAAATTGTTGGATAAGCAATTGGTAAGTATCACAGGAAGAGCAGAAGCACCGGGCAGGCCTTTATTATACGCTACTAGCCCATTTTTCATGCAATATTTTGGCATCAAGGATATGACCGACATGCCAAAACTAAAAGAGTTCGAGGAACTCGCAGAAGATCATCTCGAACAGTTTAAGTTACATCAGTCCCAACAACAATCCGACGATGCCGATGAAAAATCAGAATCAGGACCCCTTTTGGAAGGGAGCGAAGAAGGAGAAGAGCAAAAAGCCGAAGCGTCAACCAACGGAGTCGGGCAAGAAGAAACTTCTGAGCAGTCAGACGCAAAAGAAACAGGAACCTACGAAGACGAAAAGTCAGAATAGTAGAGTGAGTGGTGTACTGAATAGTACGACGAATACTTCAGAGCCAGTACGACTCAATCGTTTCATTGCGCAGGCTGGCGTTTGTTCTCGCAGAGAAGCAGATACGCTCATTCAGGAGGGCAAGGTCAAAGTCAACAACAAAATTGTCAAGGAGATGGGGATGAAAATCATTCCTGCAAAAGATAAAGTTAGTTATCTGGGCCAAGTGCTGGAGCCGGAAAACAAAGTTTACGTCCTCCTCAACAAACCCAAAAACTTCATTACCACGACCAACGATCCTGAAGGGCGTCGTACCGTATTAGAGCTAGTAAAGACCGCTACTAACGAACGGATCTTCCCAGTAGGTCGTCTCGACCGCAATACCACTGGCCTACTCCTCCTCACCAATGATGGGGACCTCACCAAAAAACTGACTCACCCTTCTCACGAAGTCAGGAAGCTATATCATGCTAGCCTTGACAAAGACCTTACTGAAGAGCATATGGAAATGCTCAAAAAAGGGATACAATTAGAGGATGGCCTCGCAAAAGCAGATAAGGTTCGCTACGTAACAGGGAAAGGCGCTAACGAAATCGGAATCGAACTCCATAGCGGTCGCAATCGTATTGTGCGTCGTATGTTCGAGGCTTTGGGTTATGATGTGGTACACCTCGATCGGGTGATGATGGGTTCCTTAACTAAAAAGGACGTTCCGCGCGGTAAGTGGCGACATCTAAAAACAAAAGAAGTTTCCTTTATAAAGATGCAGGTTGGTGGAGTAAAGAAGCCGACTAAATTTAGCGGTGGCAAACCCAAAAAGAAAGGGCGTTCAAAATAGAGCGATTCTATATTATTGCTCAATTTTTTACTCAAAGAGCGAGCTTATATAACAAAAAAAGGCCCGTTCCAGAATGGAACGGGCAACAGCCATGAAAACGCCCTAAAACGAAACGGAAAATGAATTTCCGCTCAATTGATTAGAGTTTAAATATCGTAAAAGGTCACAGTCTTACCAGAATTTTTTTCAAAAAACCTTACTTCTGGTCATTTTCTTTTAAAATCCCAGTGGCTTGGGCGACCCATTTATCTCTTTTTATCCGTCCCGGAAAAAACTCAATCGCCTCATTAACAAGCTCTTCGTCTTCACTTTCGAATTTTGAAATTTGAAAGAAAGAATATATTCCGATACTATTTAATTTTTTTTCCAATGAAGGACCGATGCCCTTGATTTTCTTTAAATCATCAGCGTCTTCCTTTCGAGAGTATCCGATACGATCAAAATTTATCTCTTTCCCTCGCTCTTTGATACGAGCCAAAGTAAAAGCTTCCTTGTTACGTTCTTTGGGTTTCAGGATCTCATCAACGCTGGGTTCAGCTTGGGGGATAGCACGAGTATTTATAGCAGCTTCAGAAGTAGAAACAGCACTATTTTGAGCTTGCAATCGCTGTATTTGTGCCTGCATCGCTAAGACCTCATCATGCCATTTGGCTTCTCTCTTAGCAGCCTCAGTAAGCTCTAATTGCAATTCTTGGCGGGCTTTTTCAGTTTTTTCAAGCTTTACTTTCCATTCACCATTCGGTTGAGGGTCAGCGTGTAGCGCTTGTTCGGTCAGGGCTGCTCGAGTCTTTCTCAGTTCTCCTTCAAATTTTTCTGACTTTGCCTTCCATTCATTCAAGGCTCTTTTCTCAGCAGCGTGAATTTTTTCGGCAGCATTCCAACTAGATTTCAATTCATCAAATTCATGCATTCGATTTGACTGAGCGGCAAAAGCGGCTTCGTTTTCAGCCAATTTTGCTTCAGTTTTTTTAATCCGTTCTTGATTTGCTTCTAATAGAGCAGCTTGCTCAAAAAAACGGGCCTTCCAGTCTTTTAATTGCAAGCGCAATAAAAGCCAAACCAAGAAACCGCCAAGAACTGCGGCGGCAAAAACATAGAGCAAAGCTTGTAGGATATCGGGGTTTTCCATGCGCGTCCGTTATAGCACAAATATAATTTTTGGGGAAATAGAACCATAAAATGGCCTAAATTCAAACGAGACGCAAGTTTTAGAGGGGAAGTTTAGAATGATAGAGTGTGATAGGGAAAAGGCGCTTAACCTTTTTTTACCATTCTTCTGGATAATCAATCATAATACGTTGTGTTGTATGCGAAGATTTTGTTTTGAAATCGGGATAGTCCCAAATTAAAACTTATGACTACTGTTTTTTTAACAAGTCACAAGATGATGATTATTTTGTTTTAGCGATGGACAAGTGATATGACAAAGGCTAGGCTACCCAACACATGAATCCTTATATTTATAGCCAAAAGCGAGCATATATGAATTATCGGCTGTCCTTCGATCGTCCAAACGAACATATAGTAAGTGTTACCCTCCATACCGTAGCCCATCAAGATAAGCTGATTCTTTCCCTTCCTTTTTGGAGGCCCGGTCGATATGCAGCCCAAGCTTTTGCGCGCAATATCGGAGATATAAGCGCTCAGGACAGTAAAGGCAATAGTTTAGCGATCCAGCGTATCAGCAAACTGAAGTGGGAAGTACAAACTCAGCAAGACACTGAAGTTGAAATTCAGTATGAATACTATACACATCAACTAGACGCAGGAGGAAGCTACTATGATGAAAAAGGTATTTATATCAATGGCATTACCTTATTTCTCAGTGTAGAGGGACAAATAGATCAGCCATGCCAGTTGAACATGCCATTGCCAGATGATTATCAGATTGCAGGCGCAATGCACGGCCAAGGGCCAATCTTTGAATTTACTGATTATCATCAACTAGTTGATTCGCCCTTTTTCGCTTCACCTGATTTGATTCTAAGAAAATTCGAAGTCGGGCAATTATCGGTCTACTTATGGTTCATGGGCGAAGGCAAAATGGATCTAGATCGTATGGAGCGCGATATTAGCGCATATAGTAAAGCTCAAATCGCTTTTTGGGGACATTGTCCTGTCGATACTTATCATTACCTCAATCTCCTCCTACCCAATCGTTACCGGCACGGGGTAGAACACTATAACTCGACCGTAATCGTCATGGGGCCAGGCTACCAATTGATGGAACGAGAGATGTATCGCTCCTTTTTGGAAATCAGTTCACATGAGTTTTTCCATACCTGGAATGTCAAAGCTTTGCGTCCTGCGGATTTATTTCCCTATCGATATGACAGCGAAGTCTATTCACGCCTCCACTATGTAACCGAAGGAGTCACCACTTATTATGGAGACCTTATGCTGTGGAAAAGTGGCATACATAGTGCCCAACAATGGATGGACAGCATCAATGGGGAGTTGCGGAGCTTATATAGCATGGGTGGCAGAGAAAGCATTTCACTGGTCAAAGCTAGCTTTGAAAGCTGGATCAATGGCTATGAAGATGCCGGCATGCCCAACCGTCGCATCTCGTTTTATACCAAAGGCTATTTAGTAGCGATGTTATTGGATTTTTGCCTCCGTCGGAGAACGCAGGATCGCTTATCCTTGGATGAGGTGATGCGACAATTATATGTGCAAATCACCGCCGAAAAGCGAGGCTATACCCGCGAGGACTTTCAAGGATTGATCGAAAAGCTAAGCGGAGAATCTTTTGCAGAGTTTTTTGCAGACTATATTGAGGGGACGCGTTCGCTAGAAGCGCTACTAGGAGAGATGGCCGAATACTATGGTCTCCAGATGCGACCGATAGCAATAGGGAGTTTAGCGCAAAGTGCTTGGGGCCTCAAAAGCAAAGCTACTGAGCAAGGCGTTCTCATAGAGAAAATCCTCCCCAAAAGCCCGCTAATAGAGGCTGGTTTACATCCCGGAGATACCATCATCAGTATCAATCGGACACAAATCAGCGGAGATTTTGAAGCGCTACTGGCCTATCATTGGAGCAAAGGCACAGTCGAAATACATTACTTTAAGCAAAAAGAATTGCGATCAACTCAACTTAACTGCCCTACTGAATTCACCTATACAGTACCGCAATTTTGGCTAGTCGCCAATCAAGAAGATCCACAGCGAAGTCGTTTTCAAGCGTGGCGCAGTATCAGTCCCCAATCGGTACACTAAGCATGGCGAAAAAGAAACGTAAGCCCAAAGCCAAAGCGCCAGCCAGCATCCCTAAAAAGCTATATAAAGGAACAGTGATCCGTTCTGTCGGTTCAAGTAGTAGGGTCCAAACTGAGGAAGGCAAAGTTTACGATTGTGTGATCAAAGGCAAATTTCGGATCAAAGACCTCAATACCACCAATCCGGTAGCGGTAGGAGATGAAGTGCGTTTTAGCATTCCCGAGGAGGGAGAACTAAGCGTGATACATGAGATACTACCCCGCCACAACTATATATTGCGCAAGGCGATCTCACATCAAACTCGCGTGCATATCCTGGCCGCGAACCTCGATCAGGCCATCTTTCTCTTTACCGTTGATCATCCTCAAACCAGTACCGGCTTTGCTAATCGTTTTTTGCTGGTAGCAGAAGCGTATCAGATTCCGATTCAGTTTGTGATCAACAAAGTAGATACACTGGAGACGCCTGAGCATTTGGCAAGGTTAGAAGAGGTCCGAGGGATTTATGAAGCAGCCAATTATCCGGTTAGCGTGCTTAGTGCTTTAGATCCACAGTACAAAACTGAGGTAGAAAACTTACTCAAAGACAAAAGAAGCTTCATCGGTGGACATTCAGGAGCGGGGAAATCTACTCTGATCAATCTTATCGATCCTGATCTTGATATCAAGACCTCCACGATTTCCGAATCCTCCAATAAAGGGCGACATACGACGACATATGCCGAAATGCACCCTTTATCGGTTGGTGGCTATATCATTGATTCGCCGGGGATCAAAGAATTGGGCTTGGTGGGATTTCAAATAGAGGAGGTTGCTCATTTTTTCCCAGAAATGAGGGCGCGCATGTCTGATTGCCGTTTTCATAATTGTCTGCATCACAATGAACCTGGCTGCGCTGTCAAAGCCGCTCTTGAAGCCGGAGAACTGCATCCTTCACGCTATGAAAGCTATTTGAAGATGATGGAAGAGATTAAGGAAGGCCACATTAGATAATCCTCTCTAAAATCTTGCGTTCGGCAAGGACGAAAGATGCTAAAAAAATAAAACCGTTTACGTTCGAGCTAGTTAAGACATAGAGAATTCAATATATATATTCAATACGTGCGATACAGGAGTTTACAGCAATGCGTCAAAGATCTCGATAAAAATGGGCATCTGGTACGCGTAACAGCAGAAATCGATCCTTATTTGGAAATTGCGGAGATACAGCGCCGTGCCTATTTAGCGGGAGCGCCTGCCATCTTATTTGAAAATGTCAAAGGAAGTAGTTTCCCAGCTCTAGCCAATCTGTTTGGTACAAAGGAGCGGACAAACTTTATTTTTCGCTCGACCTTAGAGCAGGTAAAACGCATCGTACAAGCCAAAGCAGATCCAAGCGCGATCCTCAAAGCACCGCATAAATATTTAGCTACTCCATTTGCAGCGGTCAAGGCATTGCCCTTGAAAAGTCGTTTTGGGGCACCCATTCTCCATGGAAAAACCAGCATCAGCCAACTCCCACAGGTTCATTCTTGGCCAATGGATGGCGGGGCTTATGTCACATTACCACAAGTCTGTACCGAAGATCCCGCTAGTCCGGGTATCATGAATACCAATGTCGGTATGTACCGCATCCAACTCAATGGCAATGAATTTGTGCCTGATAAGGAGGTTGGTTTGCATTATCAGATCCACCGCGGTATCGGCGTGCATCATACTCATGCCGCTGAGCGGAACGAACGACTCAAGGTGAGTATATTTGTTGGCGGTCCTCCGGCTCATACTTTTGCGGCGGTTATGCCATTGCCGGAAGGTTTGTCAGAACTCATGTTTGCGGGTTTGTTTGCCGGACGCAACTTTAGATATACGCGTAAAGACGGGCACCTGCTTTCGTCCGAGGCAGACTTTTGTATTGTCGGTAGCATTGATCCCAAAGCGACTAAACCAGAAGGTCCATTTGGAGATCACCTTGGTTATTATAGCCTCCAACACGAGTTTCCGGTGATGCAGGTGGATGCAGTTTATCATCGTAAGGGAGCGATTTGGCCCTTTACCGTAGTGGGTAGACCGCCACAGGAGGATACGAGTTTTGGCGATTTGATCCATGAGGTAACGGCTTCGATGGTTCCAGTCTCGGTCCCTGGTCTTATCTCTATGAATGCGGTCGATGCAGCAGGGGTCCATCCTTTGCTGTTAGCGATCGGTAATGAGCGTTATGTCCCCTACGAGGAACGCTCCCCCAAAGAGATACTCACCGTAGCCAATGCGGTCCTAGGCTTTGGACAGGCTTCCTTAGCGAAGTATCTATTCATGACGGCACATCAAGACCAGCCTAATTTAGATATACATGATATCCCAGCTTATTTACAGCATTTGCTGGAGCGCATAGATTTTAGACGTGATCTACATTTTCAGACGCGTACGACTATTGACACGCTTGACTACAGTAGTGAGAAGCTAAACGAAGGTTCTAAGGTGGTCTTTGCAGCAGCAGGTGCAGCAAAGCGCCAACTTACTAGTGATATACCGCAAGATCTGAAGTTACCACAAGGCTTCTCAGAGCCGCATTTTGCGCTGCCCGGTGTCTTGCTGGTCAAGAGTCCTACATATATCGATGTGGATCAGGCTAAGCGTTCTGCGAAGCAGCTAGCAGATAGCCTGCCCGCCAAATACTTGGCCGAAGGGATCGCTTTGGTAGTAATGGCTGATGATAGCGCCTTTGCTGCAAAGACATTGAACAACTTTTTGTGGACGACCTTCACTCGTTCTAATCCTTCACATGACATCTACGGGAGTGAAAGCTTTGTCGAACATAAGCATTGGGGCTGTAATGGTCCCTTGATCATCGATGCAAGGATTAAGACGCATCATGCGCCTCCATTGGTTGAAAACCCTGCCGTAAGTAAGCGAGTGGACGAATTGAGCGCTGCGGGAGGCCCCTTACATGGAATTTTACCATAGCAAAAGGGCACATAAATCGACTCTAGATTGAAAATAGCCGTTTTTGCCAAAATCAGACTTCCAAAAATATCGATTTTTGATACAGATTTGTCAGCTATTATTTTTGAGGACTTGTGGTGAATTGATTTGGCCGAGTGTATCAAAATACTATCTCAATTCTATCTGATGGTCCGTTTCTGACAAATAATAGTCTTTAGGCGCTTAGTCCCGTATCCAGTGTTCGGGTTCAATTTCTGATCGTTTTTCAGACTTCCAATCCTTGACAGGCTTTTTCAGGCTTCCAGGCCACTATCTGTCAATAATCGGCGCGCATCGATACAATTCCATTGTATAAACTTTTCAAACAGGAATAAATAAGCAGCAGACAAACAAAAGTCCCGATAATTAGCATTCGGGAAATAATATCCCATTCAATAATCACGACATAAAATTCTATATATCAACCACTTAAAACTAAAAAAGCCATCCTGTTTCGTTCTGAAAAATTTATTCAATCGGCATCAAAACACTCCTCTATCCTTGGCAAAAACACAATCGAAAGCAATCAAAAAGCGTCATCAATTACCATTTATTCAAATTTATTGCCAATAAATAGTTTAGGGGCAAAATATTGAAATTTTGAGAGTCGAAGTATATATTTGATCTATTCAACACAACCCCTTCAATGTTACGAATATGAATTTGGTCGAAAACAAACCGGCAACCCCTGAACTTGCTAAGCTTGAAAAAAGTCTTTATGACCTTGCAGATGTATATCGCAAGCATCAAGCCTATATCAAAACAAAGTACAAGATCAGCGCTTTAGATATGGAGATCTTGCAGTTCGTAGTAGTCGAAGGCCCAAAAAAGATGAAAGAGATAGGTGATCACTTTCAGATAAAGTTGAGCACTTTAACCTCTATTATTGATAAAATAGAAAGAAACCGCCTCGTGAAACGTGTTAATTCTCGTCATGACAGGAGGGTTGTATTTTTAGAAGCTTCACCTAAGGGGAAGCAAGTCTACGCAGACTATAGCAATCATATACAACTAATCGCACGTATGATGCAAAACTCTCTTAGTCAGCAGCAATTCAATGCCTTACTAGAGGGTATGGATCGTCTCTCTGATTTTGTCAGTCCATCTGCCTAGTATTATCCACTCATTATTCACCTAGCTCTGCTCAATAGCCTCCACCTTGTTCATGGAAAAGCTATTTGGGGATCATTCTGCCTCACCGTTTCATGGAAATCAAAAAGGATCTTTATAAAAAGTTTGAAAGCAAGTTATTGCTCTTTCAAAGAAGCATTAGACATCATGAAGTTCGCTGGCAGAAAATAAGTAAGATGAGCTTACTTGAAACGATGCTCTTGCGGTTTATTATTTTGGAAGGACCTCATAAAATGAAGGATGTTTCCAACAAATTTGAAATAAAGTTAAGTACTCTGACTTCCGTTATTGATAAGCTTGAACGAAACAATCTCCTCTTAAGAAAACACACCCCGCATGACCGAAGAGTCATACTTCTGCACCCAAGTGTAAAAGGAAAAAAACGATTTGAAGAGTATCGAAATTTTCTATGGCAAAGTCTCAACCAACTTGCCACCAATTTTGAAGAGCAGCAGTTATCACATTTTGTAGAGGCTATTCAATCACTACATTTATCAATCGCCGCTAACTTCGAAAACCAAACAATCGATACTGACTCGTGAATGTTTTTGTTCGAATTACAAAAATACTTTACTCCGAAATGCAGAAATAACCACTCCTAAATATTAAATTTTTCACTGTTTTTTATTGTTCTCCTTTCAGAGAGTATTTTTATCTGCCATCAAATAATTGTTTGGCAATAGTTCTCCCCGAGCTAAGAAGAATACTTGCTTTTCGTAAACTCGCCCAAAGAGGATTTCCCACCACAACGCACTCACTGCCAGCCATTTGCACTAAAAACCTAATCAATAATAATATCCATCATTATAGCCTACAAACTAGTCTAGTTTGAGGGACCACTTGCTTATCACAAAGGAATTCACTCTTTATTTCCGATCCTCAAGTGCTTCCTATCTGGCTCTCTCTCTCTTATAAAAACCTTCATTTTCCTCATCACAGTTTACATCAGTCAACAAGGTTTTCGAATTGGATATTTTTTTATGTGGATATAATTTCATAAAATTGTATAATCTAATCAGTGAAACATTGTGCTGCTGTCGATATGATACTTAAATCTGAAAATGTACTAGCAAATATATTTTTACGACTGATTATTTATAAGTAACAAATAATCAATACTCGACTTTAACGGATTATTCGAAAATTGGAAGACAAATATATATTTAGTAAAATTGTATAACCTATTGATTCAAATGAATACTGTGAGCAAATTATTTACCGAGCCAAATGCTATTCGGCTTGAGAGCATTCTCAATGAGCTTGTTTTGGCATTTAATTATCGACGCTTATCCATTCTCAACCGATACAATATCAATGAGATGGACGTGGAAATCATTCGTTATTTGACGACTGAGGACCAAAAGAAAATGAAAGAGGTCGGTGAGTATTTTAACATTAAGTTGAGTACTCTTACCAGTACCATTGACAAATTAGAGAAGAACAAATTGGTCAAGCGTAAAAATTCACGCGAAGATCGTCGTGTAATTTACATCAAGCCAACGGCTAGAGGCGCCAATCTTCTCAATGAACTAGAGGACACGATGCGTTCGTTATCAGAATCAATGATTCGTGATACATCCGCCCCCGAATTCGAATCTATGATCAATGGTCTAGACCGCATTCTTGCCTATGTCAAAGGCGAATAAGGCACAAGGTTCTGACACACACAAAACTTAAGCTCAACTCCGGTTGAGCTTTTTTTTTTGCCCTAATAAAGTTGGTGTCAATTACTTGATTACTAATTTATTTTGCACATAACTGCCAAATTATTTCTATTTTGATATGTTTAATAGGATTATGTAATTCAAGCTTTATCAAAGCTGCTTATGAATATATTTAGCGAGATCGTGATTATTTTGGTGGTAGTATCTATCATACTAATAGTCGCGCTCTTTTATTTTGTTCCTGTTGGACTTTGGATCACAGCTCGTTTCTCTGGAGTCAAGCTTAGTATCCTCCAACTTATAGGAATGCGCTTGCGCAGAATCAAGCCAAGTGTAGTGGTAGATGAGATGATTAAGGCTAGTAAAGCCAACCTTCATGATGTAAAGTTAGGTTTACTAGAAGCTCACCTCCTTGCCAAAGGCAATATCAATTCTGTAGTTGATGCCTTGATTTCAGCACGTAATGCAGGCATTGCCCTTACCTTCGAACAAGCGGCTGCGATTGACCTTGCAGGTCGCGACGTACTTCAAGCCGTGAGAGAATCTGTTTTTACCAAAGTGATTGACTCCCCAAAAATTGAGGCGGTTGCCAGAGATGGAATTCAATTGATCGTCCATGCCCGAATCACAGTGCGCTCGCATCTTGAAAAACTTGTTGGTGGTGCTGGTGAAGAAACCGTTGTTGCAAGAGTTGGACAGGGTATTGTGGCAGCTATCGGCTCTGCCCCATCTCATGAAGATATACTTGCTAACCCCGATTTGATCTCCAAACGTATCATTACCGAGGGATTGACAGCAGGTACTGCTTATGATGTTTTGTCGATTGATATCGCAGATATTGATGTGGGAGAAAGTATCGGAGCAAAACTTAGAGCGGATGAAGCAGCCGCAGAACTAAAGGTGGCTAGAGCCAAAGCCGAAGAAAAACGCGCAGAAGCCGTCGCTGAAGAGCAATACTTTAAAGCTCGCGTACAAGAGATGCGGGTTAAGGTTGTTGAAGCTGAAGCTCAAATCCCCCGTGCCATTGCCGAAGCCTTTAGACTAGGTAATATGGGAATTATGGATTATCATCGATTGCAAAACATTGACGCAGACACCCAAATGCGTCGTTCGTTTTCTGATGTTGACAATGATAATTTGTCAGACGAAGAACTTGATATTACACAAAAAAATAATCAAGATGGAGACGACAATAAAGAGAACAACAAATAGCCCTAATGTCTTCTTTGTTATTATTGGTTTAATCTGTCTCCTTTTTTCTACTCAGCAAGCAAACGCTCAAGTAACAAAGCTTAGTTACGATCAAGCAGTTGCAGTCTTTGGAGAACAAAGAATCTTCGAGTTTAGAAAGTTCTCTTTAGAGCTCACCGATGAAAGCAAAACTCAATTGCTAGAACTCGTTGAGATTCTGAGAAAATTCCCTATTGTATTGACGCACAATGTGATTGTGTTACAAACGTTTACTTGTGAAAAAGAGCTAAACGTTAAGCCCTACATCGCTGCCTGTAGAGGTCAAGTGATCATTGACTATCTCGTAGAAGCAATCTACATCCCTCGCAAAAAATGTTATATCCAGGATGGAGGCCCCAATAAATTTGATCCTGATTGTGAAGTTTTAAGTGGGGTCAATGTGTATCTCAAACCAAGCTGGTAAATAGCGTTTTGCTGGCCGATTTAAAACATATAAAGCCTCATTTCTCGCTTCGCGGAACATTCCGAACCGTAGAACGAAATCTTAAGCAGAGAAAAAACCACTCATAATGACATTTTTAGAGATTTTGTCGTTCCGCAGAGCGATCAAGCTCTAATATTGAAGCTGCAGGCTACTTGCCAAATCTCAGTTTGACTACTCTCGTCGTTTGGTGTAACACACCTCTTAAATCGAGACAAAGTTTTCAATACAAAAAGTCGCCCCAAATAATGAGGCGACTTCTTTATTCTAGTATCTGATTGAATTTATTCTGCTTTAGCAGCTTCGGCAGCAGCTTCCTTTTTAGCCTTTGCAGCTAATACTTTAGGATCTTCTTCTCTAATGCCTTTAGCAATTAAGACTTTGTGCTCTAGTTCATCCATCAGCTCAGGATTATCCTTAATCAATCGTTTGACAGAATCTCTACCTTGCCCAAGCTTACTACCATCATAGCTAAACCATGATCCTGCTTTATTGACAATTTCTAGTTCTACAGCAAGGTCTAGTACCTCACCTGCGTGTGAAACCCCTTCACCAAACATGATATCAAATTCAGCGATTCGGAAAGGAGGAGCAACTTTGTTCTTGACAACCTTAACTTTGACACGGTTACCGATACTCTCAGTACCTTCTTTGATCTGAGCCATACGGCGAATATCCAGACGTACAGAAGAATAAAATTTCAGTGCATTACCACCTGTTGTAGTTTCGGGGTTACCGAACATCACTCCAATCTTCTCACGAAGCTGATTGATGAAGATAAGAACACAGTTAGTTTTGGAAATAGCAGCGGTAAGTTTACGTAATGCCTGAGACATCAAACGAGCCTGAAGGCCCATTTTCGAATCGCCCATCTCACCTTCAATCTCCGCTTTAGGAGTCAAAGCGGCAACAGAGTCAATCACTACGATGTCCATCGCGCTTGAGCGAATCAAGTATTCAGTAATTTCTAAGGCCTGCTCACCATAATCCGGCTGAGAGACATATAGGTTTTCAGTATCAATACCGAGTTTCTCTGCATATCCACGGTCAAAGGCGTGTTCTGCATCAATAAATGCAGCAAGACCACCTGCTTTTTGGGCCTCAGCAATCATATGCATCGCCAAAGTTGTTTTACCGGATGATTCCGGTCCGTAAATTTCTACGATTCGACCGCGAGGAATCCCGCCAATCCCTAATGCAATATCAAGACCTAATGAACCAGTTGGTAATGCTGGTGTATCAACAATAGGGTTATCACTTAATTTCATTACAATCCCTTTGCCGTAAGTCTTTTCGAGCTTATCGACGGTCATTTGAAGGGACTTGAGTTTTTCTGCTTTAATATCCTTAGCCATGTCTATAGGGTAATTTGGAAATTTTAAATCAACATTAATCAGTATTCGCAAGTACTAATTGTTCGCCGCGGCGGAAGAATCTGCTACTACTTGCATGGACAGGATACGTACCGCTTGAAGTGGGTGATGAGTATATTTATCAACTTGACTCACTTCTATTTTGCGTACGATTTCCATTCCGTATATCACTTCACCAAAAACGGTGTAGGTAAAATCTAGATGGGGAGTACCTCCTTGGTCTAGATATGCATCTCTTTGTTCTTGTGTATAATCAAAGGGCCTAAAATCTTCTCGTTCTAAAAAGGCTTGAAAGCTTAGACTCTCGCGTTCTGCCGCAGGCAATAACTGATAGGCGTCATACATGTCTCCTCTCAGCACTTTCGTTCTCTCTTGCGCCACACTATCGAGCAATGCATTTGAGACTGCTTTGCCAGTTACAATGTAAAACTGACTACCAGCAGAACGTTTTTCTGGATTTTGCTCATCTGACTCTCTAGCAGCTCCTAGTTTAGCACGAGTATGAATTCGTTCTTCACTAAACTCTGAAGCTAAATCGTAACCAGGGCCATTGTCCTGCGAAAAGTCTCCATTTCGCGTTCCGGGATCACCGGTTTGAACCATAAAGCCAAGCATGATCCGATGAAAATACAAACTGTCATAGAACCCGGATTTAGCAAGCTTGAGGAAGTTATCTCGGTGAATGGGAGTCGCATCATATAATACAATCCCAACATCACCTAAACTTGTTTTCATGATCACATCTGCCTCTCCGCTCAAATCTTTAGCATTATCTGCTTTTTCACAGGCTGATAGCCCCAAAAACAATAGACAAGTGCTAAATAGCAAAGACCTCAATACTAAATCCATGTGCAATCTACGGATTAATTTGGAAAATCCCACATTAAAGTGATAAAAATGTTGTTTTTTTTAGCAAAACTGCTTTGGCTAATCAATTTAGCTAAAAAGGTCCTCATCCCGTTCTAACATCAGGATAGAGTTCTGTGAAACAATGTAATATTTTTCACCTTCATACATCACCTCGTATGCTTCCTTCTGTAAAAAGATGGCTAAGTCTCCGACTTTAGGCTGGAGAGGGATGTACTTCACCTTTTCAATCGATTCTTTCCAGCTTTCGGTATCGTCCACTGGCATAGGGATAGGGTAGCCAGGCCCAACTCGCATTACATAACCACTTTGTACTCTTTCTTTTTCTAAAACACCCGGAGGAAGGTAAAGACCACTTTGTGTTTTTTCAGACTGGGATCGCGGCTTGATCAAAATTCGATCACCAATAATAACCAACTTGCTGAGCTTACTGCTGTTGTCCATAAAGCCAATTTAGTGTCTAAAAAAATCGATACATAAAGGCAAGTGAAAAAATATCAAATCAAAATTTTTGATTTTGCAATTTACACAGTATATGATTCGTTTTGGACAATTGAACAAGTATTCTAAGCAGAAAAATGCCCTGTGATAAAATAATCAAGCATTTGACTGCCAGACAACTACATTGAAGTATTGAGTTGGCTTCTTTAAATAAAGAAAGATTGAATAATCCTTTAATAAAAAAGTTCATTTTATCTTTGACTTGTAGATTTTTTCTCTATATTTGTAAAAGAAAGTAATGACTACTTAGAATATATTCCGAAAGGATTTTAAGACTATTGTGTTTTCATGGTTGTGCTGTAGTGGCTACTCCTCCGCGGTGTCGCTCCCTTATTTTTTTTGTCCCTATTGCAGCATTCGATAGTCTTTAGTTAAGCTTTTCATCGCTACTACCTTCTCCTCAAAGAGCTAAAATATTCATGACAAGGAGTCTCCTGCAAGACGGCATTCTCTGCCAATAAATTGTATCTTGCAGCTCAAATAAGACTCAAGTATATGTATCCTCGGATCAGCGACATTTTCAACGACCTTTTTAATACGGACGTTTTTCTGCTGCCCATTCAGTCTTTTGGCTTTATGGTCGCAATCACATTTCTGGTGGCTTACTATGTTCTCAAAAAGGAACTGGAGCGCAAACAAGCCCAGGGCATTTTCGAGACTCGTCCGACCAAAGTTACCATAGGAGGTCCGATGCCGGCTACCGATATTTTGATCCAGTTTGCCATTTTCGGCCTTTTAGGCTATAAAATAGGGCTGATGTTTGAAGATTATCGTGCCTTCGCCTTCAATCCACAAGAAGCTATATTATCCACAGAAGGTTCGATTCTATTTGCCCTCCTCTTTGGTTTACTTGCTGCAGGATATCAATCTTTCCTTTTTTGGAAACGGAAAGATGATAAAGCAAAAGAAGTTGAAGAGCAGCACGGCATTATCCAAGACCTCGGCGTGATTACTACCCTTGCCTTTGTATTTGGCATTTTGGGGGCAAAGATCTTTCACAATCTCGAAAATTGGAATTCCTTTTGGCAGGATCCCATCAATGCGCTGATCTCCTTTGATGGATTGACCATCTATGGTGGTCTGATTTGCGCAGGAGCTGCAATCATGTATTATATCCACAAACGTGGCTATCCGGTTTGGCCCGCTGCCGATGCCTTTGGACCCGTTTTGATGCTCGGTTATGGCGTAGGCCGTATTGGTTGTCAGTTAGCCGGAGATGGTGATTGGGGAACCGACAACCTAGCACCCAAGCCAGGTTGGTTAAGTTTTATGCCCGATTGGATGTGGAGCTTTACCTATCCCCACAATGTACTCAAAGACAATCCCGCTAATAAGATTGCAGATTGTGGTGAAGTATGGGGAGATTATTGCTATGAATTGATTAATCCAGTATGGCCGACTCCCTTTTATGAGTCAGTGATGGCATTTGTTTTATTTGGTATACTTTGGGCTTTTCGTAAGCGCCTCAAATATGCCGGTCAGATGTTTGCGGTCTATCTTATGGCCAATGGTATTGAACGCTTTTTTATCGAGAAGATTCGCGTCAACACAAACTATAATATCTTTGGCGCTGAAATCACACAGGCAGAAATCATTTCTACCCTATTTTTCCTCGCTGGAGTTGTCATCTTTTACCTCGCTACCTATAAGTGGCGAAACCGTGAGCCAGAACCAGCAACCCAAAGTAGTTAAGTATTCCTATGAAGGAAGTCGAAAAACAACTTAAAAGACATTATCGTTCCAAAGACTTTGATCCAGATGAGGAGATGGATGATGCTCTATATGAACACTTTACGCTTAAGGCATCAGCTGGCCAAAAACCGCTCAGAGTAGATATCTTTCTTTCAAATCTCCTTTCGTTTACGACCCGCTCTCGCATCAAAAATGCCTCAAAAGCGGGCACAATTACAGTCAATGGCGAAAAAGTAAAGCCCTCCTACAAAATAAGACCCTTTGACGTAGTCAAACTGATGCTCCCCTACCCTCCCCCACCGGAGCTAGAGGCAGAGGAGTTAGACCTCAATATTGAATATGAAGATGATGATGTACTCATCGTCAACAAGCCATGGGGCATGGTCTGTCACCCTAGTTTGGGCCACCGCACTGGAACGCTTATCCATGGTCTGCTATGGCACTTTGACAGCCTGCCCGCTCCTACTGGCAAAAGTGAATTTCCAAGACCAGGCCTGATTCATCGCATCGATAGAGATACGACAGGCTTATTGGTGATCGCCAAAAAGGAGTATGCAATGGCTCATATCTCCAAGCAATTTTTTGAGCGTACGACCGATCGTCAATACCTCGCTCTTGTATGGGGAGACGTTATCGAAGATAAAGGGACTATCGAAGCCCATATAGGCAGACACAAGAGAGAACGCAAAATATATATGGCCTACCCAGATGGATCGGTAGGCAAACATGCGATTACTCACTATGAAGTGGTAGAACGATTTGGTGTCTGTACCCTCGTCAAATGCAAGCTAGAGACAGGGAGAACCCACCAAATCAGGGTCCATATGAAGCATATTGGACATACGCTCTTCATGGACAAAGAATACAAAGGCAATCATATCCTCAAGGGGCCAAGTCATAAAAAATATCAGCAATTCATGAAAAATTGTTTTGAACTGATGCCTCGTCAAGCCCTTCATGCTAAAACCCTTGCTTTTACCCATCCCACCTCCGGTGAACGCATGGAATTCAATTCTAAAATCCCTGATGATTTTGCAGCCGTAATCGACAAATTACGTCGTTGGCAAGGCGTTTAGCGAAGCTGATCTGATAGCATTCGCGATATGAATAGGGCAATTTGAAACAAATATCTCCCTTACAGATCGTAGCATACATCCGTATAAGTGGGGCAAAGGATTAGACCAATTTGTCCTTTATCGCCTTGCGCACGGCCTCAGCGCGAGAGTTTACATGAAGCTTTTTGTAGATATTCTTGATATGAGTACGGACGGTATGCCCACTCACAAATAGGGCTTCAGCAATCACCTTATAGTTATGGCCTTGACAGAGTTCCGTTAAAATTTCCGTTTCTCGTTCAGAAAGAGGTGTTTCAACTTTCCGACGAAAAGAAGTCAGGACTTTACGGGCGATCTGCGTACTCATAGGCGCGCCCCCAGCATACACATCCTTGATAGCCTGTAATAGAGTGTGGGAGGGAGTATTTTTGAGTAGATAGCCGGTTGCACCTGAACGCATCGACTCAAATACCGAATGGTCATCTAGCTGTATAGTGAGCATGATAAAGTCAGTTTTTTCCAACTGTGGCTTTAATTTTTTGACTCCTTCAATGCCTGTCATACCGGGCAAATTAATATCCATCAGTACGACATCGGGTTGGTGCTCCAAGATACGCGGGATGGCCTCTTCACAGCTATTGAAGGTTTGCTCGCAGATAAAACCAGGCGTACCATCGATGATGAGCGCCAAGGCACTTCTGATATCTTCGTCATCTTCTACGATCCCTACATCTATCATGATGGTATTGCTATGCTTAATCTATTTATCAAAGAAGTGCTTTTACGCTACGAAACTCAATCACTCATATGTGGTAAATCAAGTAGGATTTTCACTTGAGTCCCCTTGCCTATTGCAGAAGAAATCTGTGCCTCGGCTTGGATTTTTTCTGCACGAGAGCGGATGTTTTGCAATCCATAGCCTGATTTGACCTTTGCTAAGTCGAAGCCTTGTCCATTATCTTCAATCACGATCGCAAATCGCAGACCTTCATTTTCGATGCTAAACTTGAGTTCGCTTGCTTGGGCGTACTTCAACGCATTATTCATCGCTTCTTTGCAGATGAGCACCAAGTGTCTACGGGTATTGAGAGCTAGCCTCCTATCGGAGAACGCTTCTTCTATTCCTATAGTCCGGAAGGTAAGGTCTGTGAATTCAAACATCTCGTCTCCAAAATCCTTGATCCGTATTAGCGTATCTAGCAAAGAATCTTGCTCTGGATCAAGCACCCAAATAAAATCTCGAATTCCCTGCGAAAGTAAGAGCGTATTGTCCTCGACCTGATTGAGATAAGTTTTCAACTTACCATCGGCTGCGCTAACTCTTTTTGCCATTTCGACGAAAAGAGAGATTTTGGTCATTTTATTGCCCAGCTCATCATGGAAATCGGCGGCAGTACGCTTGCGGACCTTTTCTCGTTCTTCTGATTTAGCCTTCTCTATTCTGATTTTTGTCTGCATTTCAAGCGCTTGTTGCTTGATTTTGTAGTGGATGTAGCCAAACACCAGCCCTGACAGTGTTAAAATATATAACATGTAAGCCCACCAAGTTTTCCAAGGCGGAGGACTTACATCGATAACTAATGCATCGGCCATTTCACTCCAAACGCCGTCATTATTGCTGCCTTTGAGTCTAAAAGTATAAGTGCCCGGATCTAGATTGGTAAAAGTAGCAATCGGCCTAGTGCCGGTTTTGATCCATTTTTCGTCCAATCCTTCTAGCTTATAAGCGTATTGATTCAAATCAGGAGCCGCATAGTCCAAAGCAGCAAATTCTAGGGTGAATCCATAATCTTTATAGTCCAAGGCTAACTCCTGAATGAAACCAATATGCTTTCTCAAAATAGTATCTCCATCGGTACGAGTATCTCCAACATGGATTTCTCGGTCTAAAATCCGTAGCCCTGTCAAGACGACATTGGGAGAATGAGGATTGTCTCGTAAACGATCAGGATAAAAAACATTAAAGCCTTCAACTCCTCCAAAATACATATCTCCTTTTTGTCCCTTATCAAAAGCGCCTTCGACAAACTCACCTCCCTGAAGGCCATCAGAAGCATAATAATGGCGGATGTTTACTGCCGGGTTCTTTGATTGCAGCAGACTATCTGGATGAAACACACATAAACCCGCATCAGTCGCCACCCAAAGTCTCCCTCCCTCGTCGCAGAGGATGCCTTCAATATTGTTACTCGCTAAGCCGTCACTTTTAAAGAAATGCTGAAACCGCATACTATCAGTTCCTTCATCTAGCAATACATTGAGTCCTCCGCCGGTGGTACCGATCCAAATACGACCACTCTGATCTTCATGAATAGCATAAGCCTGAGAATAGCTCAGTGAATGGGGATTTTCGGAATCATAGTAAAAGCTACTAATCAGAGGCTCAGACTGAGGGTTTCCAGCTGACTCAATCAAATTTACACCTCCGTGAGAGCCTACCCAAAGTCGTTTTTTACTATCTTCAAATAAGCAAAGAAGGCGGTTATCGTTCAGCTTGCTGGAATCCGAAAAACCCTGCTGATAATGAGAATATATTTGACGATCTACCTCATAATGATACAAACCACTGTCCGTCGCCATCCAGATATTGCCAAAAGAATCAGTCAATAATGCGGAAAAAAAGCGTTCGGCAAAGCCAGCAGGCTCATCCTCTTGATAGCCAACATGATAAAAGAGAGGCCTAGAACGCTGATCGCGAACGTAGCTATCAATCACTTCTTTTCGCAATACATTCAAGCCTCTAAAAGTTCCTACCCAGATATTGCCTTGCAGATCTTCGGTGAGAGAAAGTACCACTTCATGACTCAGACTTTGGGGATCACTATCGTCTGCAGGATAATGCAAAAAACGATTAGACTGAGAACTAGAATCATAAACCATCTGATCAAGCCCCCCTCCATGAGTCCCAATCCACAAGCTGCCCCAAAGGCCTCTTTTTGACTTAAAAAGGCTAACAACATAATTATTACTGAGGCTATTGGAGGTAGTCGCCTGTTGTTGGTGATGGACAAACTTGCTACGCCATGGGTTATAGTAGTTGAGGCCGCTACCCGCGGAACTCACCCATATGCCCTCCGTATTGTCCTCCAATATATCTATCACATAATTGCCGCCAAGATGATTGAGATTACCGGCTTCATGGGTAAAATAGGTAAAATCTCCGGTCTGTGGATTGAGACGATTTAGCCCACGATCTTGTGTCCCAATCCAGACGATTCCTTGCCCACTCACCCAAATACTGGTGAGTATTAAACTGTTGGGCCCTTTACCCGCCGCTGTTTCCATCCCATAATGCAGCCAGTTGTTTTTGTCTGGTTCGTAGCGATATACCCCAGAACCGTAGGCAGCTATCCAAATTGCTCCATCCTGACCTAAAGCAAGTCTCCAAGGCAGCCAACGGCTTCCTCCTCCAAAATTTTCCTTGTTTGGAGAATATTGTAAAACATTGAATTGCCCAGCTGCTGTCTCGGTGAGCGTATAAAGTCCGGCATTTGTTCCCAACCAGATGTGCCCCAAACTATCCTCCAATATGTCATACACTTTAGGAGAAACATCATCGAGAAGCTGAATATTGATAAGCGTATCTTCTTCCGAATCAAGACAGAATAATTTGCCTTGATCGGTAGAGATCCACAGACGATTCTGTTGATCGTAGAGTAGGGACAGTATCCGACTATTTGTAGTCAAAAAGCTGGTTGAGGCGCTCTTTTGGTAAGACCTAATTTGAGCGTATTCAGGCTGCAAATAATACAATCCGCCCCCTTTGGTTCCAATCCAGATCTTCCCATCCTTCGCTTCGGCGAGACAGCTTACATTAGTAAAGCTTAGTCCTGATTCTTGTCCAAAAAGTTGAAATTGCTTACCATCGTAGCGATTCAAGCCATTTTCGGTTCCAAACCACATAATGCCCTGCTGATCTTGGAGCATTGTGGTAACTATATTTTGGGATAGACCTTCTTTCTGAGAAAGCTGTTTGAATGAGATATTGTCTGATTGAGCGCCTAAAAAATAGGTCCCTAAAAAAACACTAAACAATATCGAAAGCCGAATCCTCATTTCTTAAAATAAGAAAAGTCCCGAATCCTGTATGATGAAGCGGCTAAATGATCTATAGAATTAGCAAACTATCCCCTACAAAACATGAAATTTAAAATTTCATTTGAGCAAAAAAATCGCTCCAACAAAAAATTTGCCCATTAAAAAACACTTTCCCTCCAATTCAGTTTAGCTCCTTATATCTTCTTTCCTCATTCGGACAATATTCGTGGCTCAGCACCAACACTAGCAT
The DNA here is from genome assembly GCA_045106675.1 of Bacteroidia bacterium. Taxonomy (GTDB): domain Bacteria; phylum Bacteroidota; class Bacteroidia; order J057; family J057; genus JBCAWW01. Next base: position 2,785 of record JBGCFA010000033.1, on the reverse strand, counting down.
AAGCTTCCCATTTCTCGCAAAATAATTAGTCTTCGCAATCGATTTCGGTGCTTAACTACTGATATTCAACCAGATATAACTTGACTAATACGTGAACATTTTCCATATTAAAGTTCACTGTAGTTAGTGTTTATTATAGCAATTTTGAGGAAAGCGGAGGTACACCAACAAATGTTCGGTGTACCTCATTTGTTTTTAGCAAATTGCACGCAATAAGCTGCATTTATCATGAATATTTTTGACAGTCGTAATCGCCCCAAGCTCATCGATCAAATCACCCAAACTGAATATGATATTCTCATCATAGGTGGAGGAGCAACCGGTGCTGGTATTGCGCTGGACGCAGCTTCTAGAGGCCTAAAGACACTCCTTGTCGAGAAAGGGGACTTTGCCTCAGGGACTAGCAGTAAATCTACCAAACTCATACATGGCGGCCTTCGATATCTCAAGCAGTTCGAAATCGCTCTCGTCCGTGAAGTAGGTCGTGAACGTGCTGTCGTACATCGTCTAGCACCACATCTGGTGGTCAATGAAAAAATGCTCCTGCCTCTCATCAAAGATGGCACTTACGGCAAAATGATGACCGCACTCGGCCTCATGGTTTATGATGTTTTAGCAGGAGTCGAGAGTGCTGATCAACGTGTCATGCTCTCAAAAGAAGAAACCATTAAGCAGGAACCACTCTTGCGAGAAGAAATTTTGGAAGGCTCCGGTTTATATGCAGAATATCGTACTGATGACGCTCGTCTATCCATCGAAGTGATGAAGACAGCAGCTATATATGGTGCCCATTGTCTCAATTATCTAGAGGTAAGAGATTTCGTCTACACCGACGAACGCGTGAGTGGAGCGCTTTGCCATGACTATCTTTCAGGCAAAGATATCACCGTAAAAGCGAAACAGGTCGTTAGCGCAGCTGGCCCTTGGGTAGATGATCTACGGGCCAAAAACGACTCACTTGAAGGCAAACATCTTTTCTTATCCAAAGGGGTTCATCTTGTGCTAGCGCACGAACGCTTTCCCTTACGCCAATCAATATATTTTGATATGCCTGATGGTCGTATGATCTTTGGGATTCCTCGTGGGAAGATCACCTATCTTGGTACTACAGATACGCAGTATTTTGGCGAAAAAGACAATCCTCGCACCAATATCGAAGATGTCGAATATCTCCTCAATGGCGCTAATCAAATCTTTCCAAGTCTCAAGCTAGAGTTAGCCGATGTCCAATCAAGTTGGGCTGGCTTACGCCCACTCATCCATGAGGAAGGCAAATCTGCTTCAGAGATATCTCGTAAAGATGAAATCTTTATTTCTCCGACTGAATTGATTTCTATTGCCGGCGGTAAGCTGACGGGTTATCGTAAGATGGCAGAGCGAGTAGTAGATGAAGTCGCTAAACGTCTCACGAAAAAGCACGATCTAAAGCTAAAAAAATGCTTCACCGAGGAAATTACAATCAAAGGAGGTGGATTTAAAAATAGTGCGGATGTCATCACATTCACTCAAAAAGTTGCCGAAGAATTAGCAACCTATGAGATTGATCCTTATCAAGCTCGATATTTGATCCATAACTACGGCCAACAAACAGACCAAATCCTCGAAATATTTGGAGAAAAGCCTCAGAAAAACATAGAATCCTTAGCCTTAGCAGAATTGCAATTCACCTTACAAAATGAAATGGTCCACACCGCAATAGATTTTTTCAGCCGTCGTACTGGGCGAATCTATTTCGACATCCAAAGTATCAGAGCGCTTAAAGACCTCATTTTAAATGCTTTGAAGGATCATTTTGCGTGGGATAATGCTAGATATGCCTCGGAAAAAGCAGAAGTAGAACGCATTGTATTCGAAGCTTCAAACTTCCCACCACGCCAGGAAACCGAAAATGTACCGAATAGCTAATCCTCCGTTGTTTTCCAAATCTTACAAGTAAAGGGAGCGATTGTTCCCAGATTTTTAACAACTCAGGCGATCAAACAAGAACATTCGTGTTTTTTATGCTAAATTTCGAGTAATATATTTTATTGAATAAAGCTTTACAGACTATAATCCCATTCGTCATATGATTGCCAACCAAACTGAATTCTATCCCGGTAAATTGACTAAGTGGAATAGGGAAGATCAGATCTTTTGGTTTTACTGTGACAAAGGCATTTCGATGCAGTTGAGTGTATTATCACCCTCAATGATTCGAATTCGTTACTCTACCGAAAGATTTTTCTATCCGGATTTTTCCTATGCGATTGATCCAGATTTCAAGCAGGAACAAACTTCCTTGCGCATACGCGAACGCGAAAATTATATTAGTATAAAAACCCCATTGGTTGAATGTAGAGTCCAAAAATCTGGACTCAAAACGACTTTCAACACTACCAAAGGGGAATTACTCATGGCCGATGATAAAGGCTTCCATTGGGAGAAAAGCCCATATGGAGGTGACATTGTCAAAATGAGTAAAAAGGCACAAGCTGATGAATACTTTTTTGGCTTAGGTGATAAAACCTGCCATTTAAACCTCAGAGGTGAACGTCTTCAAAATTGGGTAACAGATTGCTTTGGCTATAGTAGCCAAACTGACCCATTATACAGAGCAGTACCCTTTTACTATGGCTTGAATTACGGTCGGGCATACGGCGTTTTCTTTGACAATAGTTTCCGTACTCACTTTGACTTTGCTAAAGAACGCCCCGACGCAGCTAGTTTTTGGGCAGATGGAGGTGAAATGAATTACTATTTCATCTATGGACCAGAGCTAATTTCCGTTGCAGAGCAATATGCGCAG
>JBGCFA010000329.1:0-14704 GCA_045106675.1 Bacteroidia bacterium | reverse complement strand
TCCAGAAGGGTTTTCGCGGCGACCATCCACCTCAAAACGAGAGGTTCCAATCCGAGTACGACTAAAGGGGAGATAAGCAAATTCACCGTTCTGCGAAGCAGTAACTAAATGCACCTTGAAGTTCTTAGGAGTATCGTCGGACATTGTATAAGTCGCGACTCCATTAGCATCAGTCTTAAGTCTCGTTAGTTCTTGGTTGTTGCGACCAATCAACTTGATATCTATGCCCGCCAGTGGTTGGGCAGACTTGATCGAGTTAGCAAAAATAGAAATGTCCTTTTTACCTTGTTTGGCGATTAGGCCGATGTCTGAGCGACATACAACGGTACGAGAACTTAGGTAATAAGGATCTCTCGCGATGACCTCCACGACATATAGGCCTGGTAGTTCCGGTAATTTATCTTCAAAATCTAGTTTTAACAGGCGCTGATTGCCATTGAAGGGCAAGGTGCTAGTATTGATTGTTTCTTCGTAAATGACATCTCCTTTATCACTCGCTTGATAAAACTGATAACCACCACCATAATAGTAGTCATTATAGCCATAATCGTCGTAGTCATGGTACTCAGAATAATAGTAACCACTGCCTAAGAAATGGATAATGTTATTTTCATAAATCTTGACCACTTTAAGTTCCACCTTTGGGACGTTGATAATCTCCGCTTCGATCATCTGGCTACCAGCCGTCGTCAAATAGACACTCTTATTATCTTTGAATTGAATGCTCGGACGCAGTTTGCCAAAGGAAATTTGTTGGCTAAAGGTATTTTTCAGATTACCCCCCAATATGCCACGTAGCTTCTCTTTGATTTGTACATCATAGCTTTGCTTAACGTCAAAATCTGTACTCTTTAATCTTAAAGTCTGGCCATCAACTTCGACAGAAAATTTCACATCAGGAGTAACGACTAGAAATCGCTTAATATCCTGCGACTTCACTTCTTGTGAAGTCTGAATAATAATTTCGCCTTCGCTGCCATCATGTTGAGCGCTAATATTATTGATCGTCAGCTTAAAGGGAGAAGCCACACCTAACTCAAGCTCAATGTTTTCCGCCATAGGATTGGGACCATCTGCTGGGTGCATTTGTGTTTTGATGATCGCTTCGAGTTCTAAATCTTCATCAGTCATCGCCAGCTTAGGGAAATAAATCGTTTGGGACGAGCTGATTTCCTGTTTGAGTAATTGAAAGCTTTCCTTTTTACCTTCTATTTCTACGCTTAAATGCTTCTGTAAATCAGCAGGATCCACAGCTGCACTGAAATCTAGGCTTAGATGTAAATAAGAGCGTGCTTTTTCACCTTTTTTTGCTGCCCAAAATGCATTTTGGCTCAAGAGAGAGAGAGAGGGCGTAACAAATTTTATTTGGGTTTCCCCTCCTAAAGCCAAACCTTGCTTATGCTTGAGGACTTCATTGGTGAGCCTCGCTTCAAAACTGGTGGCCGGAGGTAGTTCTTTGAAGGGAGAAAAGACGAGCTCATTCTCAGTTCGCCAACTAAATCGCCCTTGTATAGGCGGCTGAAAAATCACGTAGGCAGAACTATCCCATTGATTGAGGAAAGTATCAGCGATAAGCTCTTGATCAAAAGTGAAGCTTAGGTTTCCCTGCTGGGGAACGGTTTCGGAGATGTTATTCTCCACCATTTGTACTTCATTGGGAGAAGTGGGAGAACAGGCGGCGAGTAGAATTACTGCCAGGGCGATAAACAGATTTCGAAACATTCGGTTGTGTCTAAATTTGTGGGTTACGAACAATATAAGAGATAGAACGAAAATACGAAACCAGCTTACGCTAAATAGATGGACTGACTGAACGCAATAGAATTGATATATATCGTAGGGAAAACACTATTTTCCGTAATCCATGAAAAGTTTTAGAGAGCTCCTGACAAAATTCAAGCAAGTGTGGCGATCGTTTCCCATATGGCTAAGGCGCCTAAGTCGCTTAGGACTGGGACTTTATCTAGTATTCATATTTGCCAATATACTCTTCCCTCTAAAAGTAGAGATTGAGTATTCACCGATGATTACAGATCAAAATGATAAGGTGCTTTATGGTTTCCTCTCTTATGATGATAAATGGCGACTAAAACTATCTGAATCTGAAATCAGCCCACAATTAGAAAAAGCCATTCTTTTTAAAGAAGATCGCTTTTTTTTCTACCATCCGGGAATCAATCCAGTAGCTATTGGCAGGGCTATTTACAATAATAGCGTTCGGCAACGCCGGACCTCTGGAGCCTCCACGATTACTATGCAATTGGCGCGACTCCTTGAGCCAAAAAACAGAACGTATCGCAATAAGACATTGGAGATGTTTCGTGCGCTACAATTGGAATGGAAATTTAGCAAAAAGGAAATCCTATGCATGTATCTAAACCTAGTCCCTTATGGAGGAAATATTGAAGGGATAAAATCTGCTTCTGAGCTATATTTCGAAAAATCACCTCAACAACTCAGTTTAGCGGAAATTGCCACTCTTGTAGTCATCCCCAATAGGCCCACAAGCTTATCACTCGTCCGAGCTAGTGCTCAAATAGAAACAGCACGAAAAAAATGGCTGAATCGATTTGAAGCAGCAGAACTCTTTCCTCTCGATGAAATCCGAGACGCTATAGGAGAGGAAATCATTATTAAAGGGCGCAAGATCCCTCGTGAAAGTCCACACTTAGCGAGACGATTGAGGAACCAATCCCCTACAGAACCAATTATAAAGACTACTATAGAGCTAGAAATTCAAAGGCAGATCAGAGGTCTAGTCAAAAATCATATCCAAGCCATTGAGATTAGGGGTATTCATAATGCCGCAGCAATCGTAATAGATAATGAGACGATGGGAGTAGTTGCCTATGTGGGTTCTCAAGACTTTTTTGATTCTCAAAACGCTGGGCAAGTTGATGGAGTCAAGGCAATTAGAGCGCCCGGTAGTACTCTAAAACCATTACTTTATGCACTTGCAATAGATGAAGGTTTGATTACAAATCAGACCGTTTTACTGGATGTACCCATGCAATATGGCACCTACGAACCCGAAAACTTTGATAGTGGGTTTAGAGGAAAAGTTACAGCCAGCAATGCCCTTTCACAATCGCTCAATGTACCTGCAGTGCGCTTACTTCACGAAATAGGCGTACCAAAATTTTTACAAAAACTTGAAAAGGCGGGTTTTGAACAAATAACCAAAGACCAGCAAAAACTAGGGCTATCAGTAGTCTTAGGAGGATGTGGAGCAAGTTTAGAAGAGCTAAGCAGGATGTATGCAGCCTTTGCCAATCAAGGTAAGCTGAGGTCAATAAGGTATCGCGATGAGGATGAGATCACAACTGAAGAAAGTGTTTTTTCTCCTGCGGCAGTTTATTTGATCACTGAAACGCTTAGTAAACTTAGTCGCCCAGACTTGCCTGTTCAGTGGCATAATTCGGCAAACTTGCCAAAAGTGGCTTGGAAAACGGGTACTTCTTATGGCAGAAGAGATGCTTGGAGTATCGGATATTCTCCTCGCTATACAGTGGGAGTTTGGGTAGGAAACTTTGATGGTACAGGAGTCCCAGACTTATACGGAGCAGGTACAGCCGCACCCTTATTGTTCAATATTTTCAACCAATTACCACGCCCAAAGGATAATGCTTGGTTTGAGTTTGAAGAAGGCCTAGTTGTATTTAGAGAAGTATGTAGTGAAAGTGGACAGCTGCCTGAAAAGTGGTGCAATAGCAAAGTCCTAGACATGGCACTCCCTGGCATATCTCCTTATCAGCCTTGTGAACATATGCGAACGATCCCTATTCTAGCTGATAGTAGCTTAGCCTTTTGTACGGATTGCATGCCTGACAGTGGCTATATTAACACTCAATTCGCAAATTATCCGCCGGAATTATTGCACTACTATCAACAAAATAGAATAGCCTACACTCAACCTCCACCACATAACCCTGATTGTGAAAGAATCTTTACTGATGGTGTGCCACTCATTACCTCGCCTCAAGATGAACTGGAATACTTGGTCATGAAGGAAGACACAAGCGCCATCATGCTAAGCTGCCAAGTTGGTGCTGAAGTACATACGGTATATTGGTATGTCAATGATCATTTTATAGGTTCGGCTGAGCCGAACGAAGCAATCTTTCATCAACTCCCAGCCGGTACAGCAAAAATCAGTTGTTCAGATGACAAAGGGAGAAATTCCCATATAAATATAATGGTCAAACATCTAAAATGATTCAAGCTTAGAATATTTTTGTTTAGATAGATATAGTGTTATATTATACTATTCTTGGCCGAATAACTACCCTTTTTAGCTCCACACTGGAAAACAATCCACATGGAAATTTCTCATGTTTCCAACCTTGCTCATTTGGCCTTCGACCGTCTAGCAGATGAAATTTGTTGTCTAGATCAGACCGGCAGAATTCACTTGGCTAATGCAGCCATGAGGAACAATCTCCTTTTGCCAGGATCTCATATCTCTGAACAAAATATTCTCAACTTTCAGTTTGATCTTACCGCTAAGCAATGGGCCCAAATATGGGATCGCCTAGCTAAAGAGGAGGAAGTTAAATGGCTAGGACTCCATCTGCCACTAATTGGCCCACCATATCCTGTAGAGGTTAGTTTGAGCCTTTTAGATCGCGCAGACGAGACTATCGCGCTATATCAAGCTAAAGGCCATCAATCCAATGTACATTTAGGCGACTGGAAGCTATCCCATGATACTGAACCCAGTCTCCAAATGAGTGCTCGGAGCTTGTTTCAGGAAGTCTTTGACAATTCTCCACTGGGGATTATCCTTTGTTCATCCAAAGGAGAGATCGTATTAGCCAATACCTCCATTTCTCAAAAACTTGGTTTTGAAGCAAGTGATCTATACGAAAAAGATATCTTTTGCCTTATTCATCCTCATGACCAAAAAGCGCATCAAAGGCTTTATTTGAAACAATTAAAGGGTGAATTAGATCATACAGAATCGAAAAGGCGATATGTCAAAGCCGATGGCAGTTATTTTTGGAGTAAAACGACAGAACGCATTGTTCGTGATCAGCAAAACGTGATTGAGTATTCGATCATAATGATTGAAGATATTAGCTCAGAAGTAGAGGCTACAATCGAATACGAAGAACAACACGCTTCGCAACGCTTTATTTTCGACTCACTACCGGTCATCTTTTACCACAAAGATGACAAAAACAATATCATCAACTGCAATTCAATGGCAGCTCGCTCCATGAGTATGAATGTAAAAGAGCTTATTGGCTGCAACACTATTCATATCCATCCAGCGCAAGCAGAACAGTATTTCCGAGATGATTTAGTGGTTATTAACACTGGTGAGCCCTTATTAGGGATCATTGAAAAGTATCAAACACCCACTCATTCTTATTGGGTAAAAACAGATAAAATTCCTTATTACGAACAAGATGGCAGTATCACTGGAGTTCTGGTTTTCTCGGTAGACATCTCTGATTTAAAACGAACCGAAGAGGAGTTAATGGCTCAAAACCTTACCCTTGAGCGATATATTGAATCAAACTCGCAATTAGAAAACTTTGCCTTTATTGCTTCTCATGACCTCAAGGAACCTTTGCGGACGATTAGTAATTTTAGCCAGCTCTTAGCAAAACGTTACCAAGACAAACTGGGAGAAGATGGCAAGGAATTCATTGAATTCATCAGTAATGGAGCGAAGAAGTTAAACCGGATGATCAATGACCTATTGCTATACTCCAGGGTCAACAATATGGAGCATATCGAGGAAGTACTTGATCCAGCTTCTATTATCGCCCAAATAAATGAACTACTAGGAGCGCAAATTGCTGAAACAAAAGCTCGATTTATCATCGAAAAACTTCCTCCCTTTATTATTGGCAGTGAATCGAAGCTGATTCAGCTATGCCAAAATCTAGTTAGTAATGCCCTCAAATTTAATCACCCAGATAGAGCACCTCGTATCCGATTAAGCTGTGAGGATAAAGAAAAATTCTGGCTATTTGCTATTGAGGATAATGGCAGGGGGATTCCGCCACAGTTTCAAGACAAAATATTCAACCTCTTCGAAAAGCTCCACAATGGACACGACATTCCTGGTTCAGGAATTGGCCTAGCAGTCTGCAAACGTATCGTCGAGCAGCATGGTGGAGATATGTGGCTGGAGTCCATCGAAGGTGTCGGAACGACTTTTTACTTCACCATACCGCAAAAGAAAGCCTAAAGAGAATCACAATTAGCCAAAGCATTTATCACAATTGAATGCCCTAGTTTTTCGGTAGCATCTCCCCACTCCAATCGTAAATAATTAACCAATGCGGTCAACTCAACTTCTGTCATCAAATCATTGGCTGGCATTGGCCGATCATAAGTTACGCCATTGACAGCAATGGTATCTTTTTGTCCATAGCGGATAATACAGCTAAGTTCCTCCACACTCAAAGACTTAAGATAATCAGCGTTCGCCAAGGGCGGTATCAGACGAGCTAAGCCCTGTCCTTGCTCCATATGACAATTGGCGCATTGTTGGAGATAGACTCTTCTTCCGGCCGACTCCGTCGAACGCTCCGTCACTGAATACCAAATACCGATAATCAGGATCACCAATAAAGGCCAAAGAAACCGACTAAGGTTTTTGAGAGTCATACTCTTGCTTCAAACGGTCAATATCGCTGATGAGGCGCTTCACCTCAATCGAATCCGTGCCATGATAAACGCCTCTTACTCGACGCTCTTTATCAACTAGCGTAAAGACATCAGTATGGTAAAAACCATCAGGGGCATTAGCATCTTCGTTAGCAGCCACAAAATATTTAGCTCCCATTGCATAGATGCTATCTTTAGGTCCCGTCAAGAAACGCCAATGCTTACTTTCGAGCTCCATACGATCCGAATACTCTTTGAGTATCTCGGCAGTATCATAGTTCGGGTCAATCGTATGCGAAAGCAACAACAAATCATCATCCTGGGCATAGGCTTGATGCACTCGTTTCATCTGTTGCTTCATTTTGGGACAAATAGACAAACAAGAAGTGAAGAAAAAGTCCGTCACGTAGATCTTTCCCTCCACGCTTTCATCAGTCACCCAACTACTATCTTGATCCACAAAGCCAAATGCGGGAATCTGATAATAGATCGTATCACCTGCTTCAGTGATGACGTTCTCGCCGAGAAAAGGCAAAAGCCCTGCAGCCTGCTCAGGCTCAGATTTACAAGCAAAAAGCCCGAGGCTTATCAAGCCTATAATAAAGAGTATTCTCATTGATTCAGTTTAGCTAATAATGCCTCAGCATCTGCTTTAGCAGATTTCATATCAGTCCTGACGGCCAAAACTGACTTTTTCAAACTTTCTAAAGTCTCCATACTGGCAACACCATCTTTGCGTACGACTTCAGTGGAATAATCATTCATCCACGTCATCATATTCTCATTAGCGGTATGAAGGCGACCTGAGAGCGCTTCTATTTCTTCTGCAGTGGCTAGCTTTGCTTCTATCAGTTGAGCACTCGCCGCATTTATCTCCTTGTGCAATTTGTCGATTGGCCCCATCAAAGGCATCACTTCGTCATGGACCGCGATTGCTTCATCTTTCAAAGCTTCTATGGGATCAACTACGGTTTCCATCTTTGCTTCAGTGGGTTTAGACTCTCCACAAGCGAGGGTAAATATCAGAGGTAATATCAATAAAAGGTAACGCATAACTCTATCTGTATTTTGGTTTACAAATGTACACAAGTTTGCATAATTGCGTGAAAGATTGTTGATTTGAAACGCTGATCTAAATCAGTGCATATTATCAAGAAGAGGTGAGAGATCAGGCTCTATGACCCTCTGGCAACCCCGTCTCGGACGGAAAGGTGCCAATTCCTGTCTCGCGTATGGATGGTCCATACAAAGAGAAAGATAAACGGATTGCACGTCCCCCATTCCTTTTATCTCATGTATTGTATTACGCCGAAGCTTATCCCTTCGGGCAACGCTTGTAATTATGAATTTACAATTGCAAAGGCTCAATGATGCCTTCCACTTTGAAGTAAGCAACGAAACTGGTCAGAGTATTCAACTCGACAGTAGCCCAGATGCTGGTGGAGAAAACCTAGGTATGCGTCCTATGGAGACCGTTATCGCTGCACTATTAGGTTGTAGCAGTATTGATGTTGTTATGATCCTCCAAAAAGGCAAGCAAAGCATCAGAGACTATAAGGTAGAGGCTCGCGCCGAACGCCGAGATGAGATTCCAAGGATATTTACAGAGATCTATCTGCACTTTCATCTCTATGGTGAGATCGATCCGGCTAAAGCCGAACGCGCCATTAAACTCTCCATGGAGAAGTATTGTAGCGTCACCAAAATCCTAGAACCCACCGCCAATATTCACACAGAGCTTACTATCCACCCATAAAAATCATGGATCAGCAATCCCAATTCGAAACCAAGGCGATACGTACTCAAATAGATCGTTCGCAGCATCGCGAACATGCCGCACCCTTATATCTAACTTCAAGCTTTGTCTTTGAAGACGCAGAGCAGATGCGCGCCATGTTTGCCAATGAGATTTCGGGCAATCTTTATTCTCGCTTTTCTAACCCGAATACCAGTGAGTTTGTCGAGAAACTATGTTTGCTCGAAGGCGCAGAGGATGGTTATGCCACCGCTACGGGCATGTCAGCCATCTTTACAGCATTGGCCGCACTTTGCAACAGTGGCGATCATATCCTAGCCTGTCGGTCAGTATTTGGCTCTACACATTCGGTCTTCACAAAACTCCTACCGCGCTGGAATATCAGCCATAGCTATGTGGGTATACATGAGACGGAGCGTTGGCAGGAGGCCGTACAAGACAATACCAAGATCCTCTTTGTAGAAACGCCCTCTAACCCAGCGGTCGATGTTTTGGACTTAGAGTGGTTAGGAGCGTTCGCCAAGGCGAACGAGCTAATCTTAATTGTCGATAATTGCTTTGCCACTCCCTATCTCCAACAACCGATTCAATATGGAGCAGATTTGGTCTTACACTCTGCCACTAAGTACTTAGATGGACAAGGTCGCGTATTGGGAGGTGCCATTCTTGGCAGGGCGGATTTAATGAAAGAAGTTCGGTTGTTTGCGCGGCACTCAGGACCAGCACTTTCTCCTTTCAATGCATGGATCTTATCTAAGAGCCTGGAAACCCTAGCTATCCGCATGGATCGCCACTGCTCCAATGCCTTAAAATTAGCCACATTACTAGAATCCCATCAAGATGTATCACTAGTCAAATATCCCTTTCTCCCCTCCCACCCTCAATATGAGGTGGCGCGCAAACAAATGCGTCTTGGAGGAGGAGTGGTGAGTTTTGAAGTAAAGGGTGGTTTGGAACAAGGCCGTGCTTTTCTCAATGCCCTAAGGATGGCCTCATTGACGGCTAATCTTGGTGATAGTCGTACCATTGCTACGCATCCAGCCTCGACTACTCATGCTAAATTACCTGAGGAAGATCGTTTAGCGGTGGGCATCACTCCGGGCCTGATTAGGATTTCGGTTGGCTTAGAGCATATCGACGATATCGTTAGGGATATCACGCAAGCTTTGACAAAATCAAGGACACCAATAAGCGTAGGGAGTTAACAAATTCCCTACGCTTTCTTATGCTATCTGTCGAGATTATAATTTAGAAAACCGTTTCACGGAACGATAAACTTTATTATCCGACACTTCTAGTAGATAAGTCCCTGAAGCTAAAGCCGAGAGTTCAATTTGAAATTGATTGAGGCCAAAGTCAACGGATTGGGAGTAGTCTTGTAAAATACCACCATTGAGATCGAGGACACGGACCTTTAGGACACCCGCTTCTAAGGCTTCATACTGCCAACGCAATGATCCCTGAGCAATAGGGTTAGGAAAAACAGACAAAGAGTTTCCTTTTTCGACTAGCACAGATACTGACTCAGAAAGTGTTTTTTGTCCGTTGCGATCAACTTGCCAGAGACGATAATAATTTTGTCCTTGATAAGGGTTCTTGTCCCAAGAACGATAGGATTGAGCTTGGTCTGTAGTGCCTGCCCCAAGAACCTTTTGAAGAATTTCGAATTGGATACCATCACGAGAACGTTCAATTAAGAAGTGATCATTTTCAACTTCCTGCACAGTTTCCCATTCAAGGGCCACAGTCTCATTAGGAGCAGAGCTTGCCGTAAAGGAGAGCAGATTTACAGGCAATACTGTCCCGGTAATAGAAATGTTGTCAAAAGCCATCCCATCTGATGGGAAAGGGAAATTATCATATTGCTGGAACTTGATCTGTACATCTGCTCCAAGTGGTAGGGCATTGATAGTAGCGAAGTTGGATAGATTGATCGATTTGTTGGTGTAAGCAGCGGTAGAATTTGCCCCAGTCAGATCAAAAAGACGATACCAATTAATACCATCAACACTGAGAGCGACCCCATCTGCATTGACTGAACCCGTAAAAGTATTAGGCATAAGATCGTCTTCATCACCATACTCTACTTGATCAAAACTCAGCATCAAATTGCTAGCGCCTGTTGCATCAAAGTGTAAAATCGCTTCGTTTAAGGTAAAGAACGTATTACTTCCAAACCATGAATCCATAGTTAGGTGATTCGTGCCACCTGCCGGACTAAAGGCCGTATTAGGACGCATACGGCCAGCATCTGGATAATTTAATTCCCAAGCGCGAGAAAAATTTGCCGTTTCAAACCCATCGGTAACATCCAAGTTAGCCGGAATAGGATTGGGATAGATCGCTCGATAAGCGTCTATAATGCCAACTCCGGTGATGCTATCTGTGCCTACAATATCAATATCTGTCGCACTATTGATCAGTGCTGTATAGATCGCATCTCGATTTGCTGTAGGGAAAGCTTGGCGTAAAATAGCTGCAACTCCCGCAGCATGAGGAGCAGCAGCAGAAGTACCAAAAAAATTGGGGAAGCCATCGCCCTCAAAATCAGCACCAAAAAAAGTATTGTTAGCGGCATCGCTGGAGGTCAAGTCAGGCTTTGGACGGACATCAGGACTAGCTAATGCAATGCCAGCAGCATCAAAGAGAAAAGTACTCGGTCCGTGGGAAGTAAAAGCTTCAGCAGTAGCATCAAAATAGGGCGCTGCTGCTACCGCAACACAAGCAGCCGCTCCAGCATGTGGATTGATCGTAGGACTATTGGTATCAAACTCATTTAAATTATGGGTGCCAAAGTTTACATATTTCAATCTACCTGGATCTGGTCCAACAAATTTGCTAATAAACACATTATAGGTAGCCGGAAGGCCATCTACGGTGGCATCGGTATAGGATATCAATTCCGAAGGGATTTGAGTAGCAATATTGTCATCATTAGCTATGGCTAAAATCGTGGTCGGAGGATCATCTGTAATTAGTATATCCAAATCCGTATCTACCCCAATTGCACTATACCATGGATCATCCCATTGGAGGGTTGCCCGAAATTGCTCTCCATCTTCAAGCGTAAATTGCTGATAATAATCTATCCCAGCAGTTTGATCAAAATCTAATCCAGTGAGGCCAGAAATTGGATCTACGCTAAAAGTTGGCGTTGTATTTTCATAGGCTTGCGTATTACGATTGCCAGCTGAAGAAAAATAGATTGCATCATTAATAGTCGTAATCTGTTCGATAGTCTGCGATAATATCCCGTCCTGATAGAAGGGTTCTTCCAAATAAACCACATCATCTACAATCACTCCACAGCCTGCCGTAGCTAAGGCTTGAATATTATTGGCATAATTAATCTCACCTCCATTTGCCGTGGCGAAAAACAATCCTGCTCCAGGTGCCATATCATGGATAATCTCTATCATCGCACGTCCTTCATCAGAACTGCCATTATCTTGCAGCACGTTTACAGCTGCCGGTAAATCCCCGCTCGTAATCCCAGCAGCGGCGCCCCCAAGAAAGTCATAACTATCACTCAATACGCCTACGTTTACACCTGATCCATCAAAATTATCGGGAGCAGTGCCTCTTACTCGATACGATTGGAGGGTTGTATCTGCCTGACTGCCTACTGAGCCCGTATTATTGACTGGATTTGCAAAGGCAGTCGCACTTATCAGGCCGTAAGGTGCCAATCCTTCTAGAGACAGGATATAAGCAGGATCTAAATAGCCTTCCAAGATGCGGAAACTAGGTGCATTACCCGTGAGGACGAATCCAATCTTTTCCAGTTCGGCTAAGAGTTGAGCTGCTTGCTCAGCCTGTATTCTTATTCCAACTTTTTGTGATATCGGATCTAAAAACATTTTTTCATCAAAGTTTGCCGCTAATTCCGCAGCCGAAACAACTGCCGTAAGCGGAAGGCCATTTTCAAGTTGAAAATGAGCCACAATCACATGCAAACGAGCAGACAAACGAGTTCCTGCATCGATTCTTAGTTGCTTCCCTTGCACCAATTGCTGGGTCTGTTCGGCAAAGTCTTGAGCATTTATACTACCAGAACACAGCCAAATCATCAAAAACAGGATCAAAGGAGTGCGAAAAAATAAACTAGGTGCTGACATCAGTATTGTAAATTAGGGTAGTTGTGAAAGGAAAAGGCAAATACACCATTCCCACTTCAGAATTATCAAATTAAAAAACAATTCGAATAAAGTTTCTTTTCTACCCTGAAAGATATTCAGCGACTAGCAAAAAACGAAAACATCTTCACTGAAGTGGGAAATAAGCCAGCTGAGACAACATATTCAATTCATCAGATAAAGAGATAGCTTTTAGCTAGTGGGTTCAATTTGACACTTACGACAAATAAAGGTCCCACGACCACCCACTACGATACGTTCTAAAGGTGTTTCATGTCTGGGACAAGCACCTTTTTTCCAGCGTCGTTCTACCATGAAGTGAGCAGGAAATTCTTTGTAATGTGCATCTAGATTGATGGCCGTATCGAGGATTTCCTGCATTACAAGATATAAGGCTTTGTATTGGGCCTCACTGACCGCAAAACAACGCGTTTCTGGATGCAGATTGATTTGAAACAGCATTTCGTCAGCGATCCAATTACCAATTCCAGCAAAGTGCTGTTGCTGCAATAAAGCTGGCTTGATCATGGTCTTGCGTCCTTGCAAGGCAGCTATAAAGGCACTTTCACCGATCTGAGTAGCGTCGGGCCCTAGTTTATTTTTCTTTTGATAAGCTTCGATATCGTCTAGCAAGTCCAAGCGCCCAAACTTGCGCATACAATTGAAGCCTAACTGAAAGCCTGAGTCAAAATGGAAGATGAAACGCGCAAAGCGAGGTTTTTCTTCCGCGGCTTGATAGTAAATAGGCTCACCTGTCAGCCCAAAATGCCACATCTGAATCTTGTTATTGCTCAGGTGCATAAACAAAAACTTACCAATCCGACTGGTTTTGACGAAGCGTTCGCCGACTGAGGCGTCACGAAAAGTCTGCAAAGGAATCCCCCTGAGCATCCTGCCTTCATTGATTGCCTCCACTGCCGTGATAGTTTGATTCATGGCAGTGCCTTCGACATAACGTCTATATCCTTCTACTTCGGGTAATTCTGGCATTTGAAATGCTTTTTGGTAAACTTCGTTTGTTGTAAGTAGAAAGTAAATAATAGAGAGACCTAAAGCCAAGGAAAACCTCAGTACTTTATACCTTCTACTCAGTACTAATTTACATACCTAAAAGTCCTATGATTGTTATTAGAACCCTGCTTTTCCTGCTATTAGCCGCTTTAGTAAGTTCTCTTTCTGCCCAAGAGAGTCTATTGATTCGCAACCTTCGACTAGTCGATGCTAATAAAAACAAAGTCAGTGAGCCTCGTTACTTATTGATCAAAGGAGATAAAATAGCCGAAGTCGGTACAGGTGAAGGCCCAATTGCAGATAGCATCATAGACGCGGCGGGTAAATTTGCGATGCCGGGTTTGGTAGACGGACATGTGCATTATTTTCAATCAGGCGGGCTTTATACTCGTCCTGATGCGATTGACTTGCGGGCGATTAAGCCTTACAACGAGCATATTGAGTGGGTTCGCGCCCAGGCGAACGATTTCTTTCAACGCTACTTAGCGGCTGGGATCACTTATACTTGTGATGTTGGTGGGCCGATGTCTAACTATATGATTCGTGAAGAAGCCAAAGCGGCCATTGCGCCTGAGTTATTTGTCACTGGTCCGTTGATATCAACTTATCAACCAGAAGCACTGGCTGTGGACGATGCCCCTATCGTCAAAGTAAATAATGCAGAGGAGGCGAGAGCTTTGGTCCGCAAGCAACTGCCTTTTAAGCCAGACTTTATCAAGATTTGGTATATCGTTTTGCCCGGTCAAAAAGCGCAAGACCACTTTGAAATAGTCAAAGCAACTATAGAGGAAAGTCATGCAAATAATATCCCCGTTGCAGTCCACGCCACCCAATACGAAACCGCCAAGCTTGCAGTAGAGGCAGGTTGCGACATTTTGGTACATAGCGTAGAAGACCAAAAAGTAGATCAAGCTTTTGCCAAGCTCCTCAAAAAGAACAAAGTGAGTTATATCCCCACTTTAGAGGTTGGCCATAATTATATGGAAGTATTTTCGCAGCACCTCAATATCACGGCAGAGGATTATGCTTTAGCAAATCCTTTTACGCTTGGCAGCTTGATGGGTCTACAGCATCTCTCCGAACGCGACGTTCCAGCATGGAGAACAAGACTCCAAGCCGGCAATCCCCCCTGTGATAGCGATCAAGCAGTAATGCAGGAGAACCTAAAGCTCCTGAT
>JBGCFA010000328.1:0-24283 GCA_045106675.1 Bacteroidia bacterium | reverse complement strand
AATGGCGTGAGCTGCCTATTGGTCATTTCATGGATCATGCCTACAGCTGGAAAAGCGTGTTCTATCATTTTAATAAATGGAGCAAAGACGGTTCGTGGCTTAGGGTCTGAGTCTGGTTTTGTGTAGGTTGAAGCTATTGGATTTGAGATCTTTAAACAGTGCTTCAATGGCATATCTTCGATCATATGCTTCGGAAATCTCGATGGGTTCTCTCAGATTAGAGACCAAGGGTAAGGGATTTTCATATTTGGGTTCATGCCACAGGAGGAAGTTGACATTTTTGAGCCTTCTTTCACTAAAGTCGACATTTGGGATAAAGAGTCTTTGTAGCTGCGGGTCGACCTGTAGGTCTTTGGGCTGAAATCTTTGATTCTGTTCATAGAAGACCGTATCACAAGCGGTTCGGAGAACATAATTCCATCCATTGCTCCGGCAAAATTCTTGAATTTCCACCGAATCAAACTCTCCATCTCCCAGTAAAGTCAGGGCTAAATCTGAAGGAAGTTGGTCTTTGAGCAGCTTGAGTACATCCTCAAGCAGTTCTATATGCTTTTTTGTCCCAAAATGCCCTTTGGGCTTTTTTTCCACTAGCCACACTAACGGAATACTGCGCTTACCATAGACCACACTGAGCATCAAAGCCATGTGATCTTTGCCCATTTTGGAGCCATCTATGACTAAATAGAGTCCTTGATCAAGCGTTTTTTCAGCCAATCCTATCAGTAATGCCTGGATATAGGGAAAGTAATGCGTCTGGAGATATGTCCATTTGTTGGTCAAAAACCGTTTCGCCGCTTTTTCTTGACTATAAGCATTCATTTCTCCCCGAAGACC
Source organism: Bacteroidia bacterium (assembly GCA_045106675.1). Taxonomy (GTDB): domain Bacteria; phylum Bacteroidota; class Bacteroidia; order J057; family J057; genus JBCAWW01. The sequence continues at coordinate 23,449 of JBGCFA010000328.1, read as the reverse complement.
ATTTGCCAATGGCTGAGAGATGGCTTTTTTTCGTGCGGATCATCCCATAAATTAGCCCACTTAAGCTGCGAAGACGACGAAGTGGATGACCTTCAAGACCTTGAGGGTAGAATTGGAGCAAGCTATTGAGTACCTTTGTAAACAAATTGGACATAAAGCAGGGGATTTTGTTTGTTTCGACACTCACAAATATCACCTGTTTTTGTCTATTTACATCCTGATTTCCCAAGATTTTTTCCCCGCCTTTTTTAGGGTGGTTTTGAATCGGTGGATCTGTTTATAGGTTTTTCCTTGATTCTGGACATATTTCTTGATGACAGCTTCATTGGCATGTTGGCCTAAACATGATCTTCAAACTCAACAGCATCGATAAAATTATTTTACAAGCCTTTTTGAATCAAAAATATGAATGAGTTTATTATTCCCCGATGCGAGGATCAGGAGAATACTTGGAACTATTATTTCGGTCTTAGATCTCTTAAAAGCCAAAATCCGCCCGAGAAATCTTACACAAATATGCTCTCTCGCCCGAAGGGCTTATATCTTGACGCATAACAATTGAGTATTGGGCATTGCTTGTATTTGAAACACGCCATTGCCATCGTCCTCTTCGACAAAAGGGGTAGGGTATAGGGTTTCAAAAGACTCCTCATCTAATTGAAAATCTAAGCGAGGTAGCGGATCTGTTTGGCGCGGAGGAGCTTGTAAGAGCGCTAGATCAAAGGCTGGGCTACAACTCAGCAATGATAGAGATAGGACCGCGAGGAGAAGATAGGAGAAAATAGGAGTAAAACTGATTCATTATTTGACTTTGTTGGAGACAAATACTAATCAAATTATCAGCAACTGACTATCTTAAATACATAAGGGTATTTGCTACTTTAACAAGCGTGTTACAAACAAAAGAAGGCAACCCTGGCGGGCTGCCTTACTGCCATCAAAATAAGCTGGCAAGCTTCCTAACTCCAAGTCAAAATTCTTATACTATCCTTTTTGATAAGCAGTCTCATTGACGATACGCCATTGATTACCTGCTCTTACAAGGTGTAGATATCTTACTGAACGATTGCCTGTATTGGTATCGACTACGCGTATTTTAGCCATAGCAGCATCACCTTCTATATCGAGATTTAGGAGGCGAAGATTAGTAGTATGGATAATCTGACCATTAGAAACAGACTTTAATAGCTGAGTAACATTTATTGCTTCAACTTTACCTGTTTGGGTATTGAGCATGGTGATCTGCGCATCAGGATGTAATGCACCTTCAACAGCATTGGCGGCGCCCATATTGGAACCTTCATAGTAATAATTAAGGGTACGGCAAATCTGTTCTTGGTCAGAAGCAACTTTTGCTTTTTTATCTTTACCGGGATTGCTTGGGCTAGCAAAGGCTTGAGTGGTCATCAATACAGCTATCAAAAGCGGCAAGGCAACGGCGGTTAGTGATTTAGACATCATAGCTACTACATTTGGTTTTTGAGAAAATTGAGTGGATTGATTGACAACCCGATTTGAACATCGGAGAGTTTTAGCAGGCTCGCAAACTTTTTCGCTGGTATCCAGGGTTTATTCGACCAATAGGCTAAATAGCCTTTATCAATGCCATTTGGGGGTTTGAGCTAGTCGCTTAGATAGGGTTACGCTCCCAATGAGCTGTTTATCTGTTAAAAAGAGTCGTTTATCCGAAAATCAAACATTTTTGACTCAAAACGTCTGCATATGCAACTTGGCATTGGCTTTGATTGTATTTAGTACAAAACACAACTTTCGCTTCGATATGCAGCCTTTCCCACTTCCCATCTCAAACTTTTACGTTTTTAGGCCCGCAACCCTAAGTTCTCGGAGAGCTAGGGCAAACTATCCCTTCTGTTTTTCGTAATTTGTACCTTCACAGGATTTTAATTTTTTGTGAAACGCATTTGTGCTTTATAATTTCCGGCCAGCGGTAAATTATTCAGATACCTACAAAACATACCAATATGTCAAGATTGCTTAGCAAATGGATTCTACTAGGTACGTTGTTGCTTCCCTTGATGCTACAAGGGCAGCTCTCTCCGTACGATACCTACCAAGAACTCTATGAACAAGCCTTAGAATTATTTGAGAAGAAGCACTATGGTGCAGCCCAGAAAAAAGTGGAAGAGTTCCTCAATGAGGAAAAATCACTGAGAGGGCCAATCAACAATGACTTGCATACCAATGCACGTTTTATGCAAGCGGTGGGTTCTTATCATCTGCAACGCAATGATAGTGAGGCTCTGCTTAACGATTTTCTCAAAGATTATAGCACCAATACTAAGGCCACTCAAATCGAGTTTTATTTAGGAAAGCTATACTTTGACAAGCAAGACTTTAGAGGAGCAATTCGTCCATTCCTCGCTGCTTATCAATCAGGCAATCTACCAGCCAAATTGATGGATGAGCTGATCTTTAGATTGGCTTATAGCTATTTTATGGATGGGCAAAACGAACTAGCTACCCGTTATTTTACGACGGTTGCTGGGCGTACCAATGATTTTCAGGAGGATGCACGCTACTATCAGTCAGCCATTTTGTATCAAGATGAAGACTACGAAGGAGCCTATATCGCCTTCAAAGAGTTAGAGCGCTCTCCTAAATATGGCAAAGAGATCCGCGTCTATCTGGCAAATACGCTCTTAAAACTAAAGCGATACGACGAATTATACGTTCTCGCAGAGGAACTTATCTCAGGGCCAAAGCTTACCGGTAAATCGACACAAGTCTATTATGTAGTGGCTAACGCTAGTTTCGAACGTCAAGATTTCCCGCGTACGGTTGAGTATTTTACCCAATACACGAAGGCTCGGGGCAAAATGAGCAAAACGGATCAGTTTCGTTTTGGCTATTCATACTATAAGCAACAAAAATACGCAGACGCGATTCCTGTCTTCCAGCGTGCCTTGGGAGGTGCCGATTCACTTGAGCAAGTAGCCTCTTACTATTTAGGCTTTTGCTACCTCGAAGAAAAAGATGAACCCAATGCCCGCTTTGCTTTCAAGAAGGCAAGTGAGCAGAAGGATAATGCTAAGATCACCGAGGATGCGCTTTACCAATACGCACGCCTCAGTTTTGCTACAGAAAACTATACGGATGCGATCGACGCGATGGGTCAATTGACTCAAACTTATCCTGACGCCCCTTATATAGAGGAGATTCAGGCTATGATTGGGGAAGCATTTTTGTACACCCGCAATTATCCTAAATCCATTCGTTATTTCGAATCTATTCCACGCCGTAGCAATCGTGTACGCCAAGCATATCAGCAAGTCTGTTATTATTTTGCCTTGGAAGCCTTTGAACGTGCATCTTTCGATATTGCTGAAACACACTTTCGTAAGGCGATAGACAATAGTTTTGATGATGATATGGCCTTGAGTGCGCGTTTTTGGTTAGGAGAAACCAAGTTCCGCGACGGTAAGTTTGATGAGGCCATCAGTCAATACAAATCATTTACTGCTGATCGCAATGCGAGCAAAAATGATTTTTACGCTCGTGCTTTTTATGGTATAGGTTGGTCTAACTTTAAGTTGAAAAAATACCCAGAAGCACTTAAAGGCTTTGAAGACTTCATCGCTAAGGGCGGACGAGATAACGACAAAAACCTTGTTGTTGACGCTTACCTCCGTGCAGGTGATAGTGAATTTTTACGCCGTCGCTATGATGCGGCTAATCGCTACTACCAGCGAGTAATCGATTTTCGTTACACTTATCGCGATTATGCTCTTTACCAAATTGGAGAGAGTAACTATCGTCAAGCAAAATATACTGCTTCAACCCAGAGTTTTGCGAAGCTTATCGATGGCTTCAAGCGTTCTGAACTCAGAGATAATGCGCTAGATCGTATTTCAGAGATATATCTTACTTGGTTGAGCAATGAAGCTCAAGCATCTAAATACGCCAAGATATTGGTTCAGGATTATCCGCGTAGTCCATTAGCAGCGGGTGCTTATAACCGATTGGCGATTGCGGCCTTTAATGCGGGCGACGCCAACGGAGCAATCGGATACTTTAAAAAAGTATTGAAGGATTACTCCTCTGACAAGACCAATTCGCAGATCGCTTTAGAAAACCTCAGTGCGCTCCTCGATCCAGCGGACTTTGATAAGGTGTTCCGGGACTACCGGAACGCTAACCCAGATCTCGACAACAATGTCGCCTCTATTGCCTTCAATACGGGTAAGGATCGCTTTTTCTCGGGTAATTATCCTTCTGCCATCGAGCAATTTGGCACTTACATCAAAGATTTTAAGGGTGGAGAGGATTATTTAGAGGCCTTGTTGTTTCGCGCTCGTTCTTATCGTGAGTTGGGGCAATACTCCAATGCACTCAAAGACTATCAGAGTATTTATGCCACGCCTTCGACGAACGCTTTTACCTCTCAGGCCTTATTAGAGGCGGGAGATATTCGTTACGAGCAGCGTGAGTTCTTGAGTAGTCTCAAGCTCTTCGAGCAACTTTACGACGTATCGGGCAAAACCCAAAACCGTGTACAAGCACTCTTTGGACAAGCCAAAAACCGCAAGGCGATGGAAGACTATCAAGAAGCCATCAACAACCTCAATCAAATTGTTGCTAATAATGAAGTCGCGGTTTACTCTCGGACTCAGGCGCGTGTAGAGATTGGTAACTGCCAATACTTAGCGGGAGCGCTCAATCAAGCGATGTCTACCTTTGGCGAAGTTGAAAAAGATTTCAAAAACGAGTTTGGTGCTGAAAGTCAGTATATGATCGTGAGAATATTTTATGATAAAGGCATGAATCTCAAAGTTGCTGGCGATGATGTTGGCGCTAAAGCTCAGTTTGAGCAGGCTAAGACAGCGGGTCTATATCAACGCAATACTTACCCTACCTTTAACCTATGGAACGCTCGTACCTTCTTATATGTGGCTGAGGCCAACTATGAATTAGGAGAGACTTTTCAGGCTATTGGAGTACTGGAAAGTTTGATTAACGAAGCGCCTTTTGAGGATGTCAAAAAGCAAGCTCAGGAACGCCTCGATAAAATCCGTGCCGAAGAAGCAGCCAATGATCCTTCAAATGGTGGTGAATAATATAGTTGAAAATTTGAATTGATGATTTGTTGCATTGCGCCTTGAAGCCTGCAACAAATGTTAAAGTCAAAACTTCAATCCTTCAACAACTCAACAATTAACAAAATGAAGTCTTCCTTATATATCAGTACTTTTTTGGTGATGATCCTTAGTTTTCAATGGGGGATCGCCCAACCACCGACCAATGACCCATTGGAAGGTAAGGATGATATTCTCCTCGAGAACGAAAGAATCGAGGATGTAATCGATAGTGAAAAACCCTTTATCAAACCTCCTTATCAGGATTTGAAAAAAGGAGATCAAGATCCCGTTCAGTTTCGTTCTAAAGATTTTTACGTAGAGACAGACTTTGACCCGGCTCCCCCAGACATCACGCCTCTCGCAAAAGAGCGCTTGGATAAAGCTAAAAATAGTTATGTCAGATTAGGGATTGGTCGTTTCTTAACACCCGTTGGGGAACTCTATATCAATAACGGTCGCAAAAAAGACACTGATTTTGGATTACGCTTTACTCATATCTCCGCGCATGATGATAAGTTACCTTTGCGTGAGTTTAGGCGAGACCATGGTACTGTGCAGGCGAGTCAGATCAGTAAGGACTATACATTGAGTGGGAAGGTCCATTTTTATAATACAGCATACTGGACAGCATATAATGACTCTACAGTGAATGATACGAGTGGAGGAGCCATTGGCCCAGAATCGTTTCGTGATAGTCTGAGGATGGGATTCACTCGTTTTCACACCTTTATCAATCTTAGGAGCAATTCTACTTCACGTTCTGAGTTGCACTTTGATACAGGTATTGGCCTTAAGATATATGGCGACAAGCGTGATAATAGTGAGTTTCAGCTTAGTTTATATCCGGGTGTAGGATACGATATTACTGAAAATTTTAGCGGTGATCTAGAATCCGAAATTACCTATATCCGTGGTCGCATTGACGATGTTGGAGCCAATCGATTTTTCCTAGATGCCGCTCCTATCATTACCTTCAATAATGGTCTTCATAGTGTAAGAGCAGGTGTACGATTCAACTACTTCAGTACGAATGCAGATACTGCTAGTGGTACCAACTTTCTGGGTCCAGTGATCCAAGGGCGTTTTTCGATTATTCCGGATCAATTTGCGATTGTAGCAGGCTTCACTTCTGGTATGATCAACAATACTTATTCGGATATGATCTATATCAATCCTTACCTCAATCGTAATGTGGATATCCGTCCCTCGATTGAAAAAATGAACATTTATGCAGGGATAGAAGGAAACATCAGTGATCAGTTTGATTTCGCTGCGCGCGTATATTATCGTCAGGTAGCGGATCAATTAATGTTCATACCGACCTTAGAAGACTACACATTTATCACTGTATACGATAGCCTACTCAAAAATACAGGTCTTCATATCGAACTAAACTATGACCTGAATGAACAAATTAGAGCAGGTGGTTCATTTAACTTCAACGCTTATAATAGTACTAGTTTTGAAAGCTTTTTCAATGCTTCTCCAGTGAGATTAGATGCGTATGGTCGTTATACGTGGGACGAAAGACTCCGTATACAAGCTGATGTCTCTTACTTTGGGCGTGCATTGACTGCTGAGAGTGAGGAATCCTTTTTCTATCGTAGCCCGTTTTTTGGTGTAGCCTTAGGTGCTGATTTTCAGATAGTTGAGCAGTTTTCTGCCTTTGCAAAAGTTTCTAACTTAGTAGGCACTCAATTTCAGCGTTGGTATCAATACCCAGAACGTGGTATAGACTTTCGGGTAGGATTTACATTATCTTTCTGATAATCAGCAAATTTGCGTTTTTAAGACTAAATAATGACTTTAGCTTATAATACGTTCTCTTCCAACTAATGGACCAAAATAGCTTTTATCAATTACAAGCTTTGCTCAAACGTACAGGTTCGGTATCAATTCCAGGCATTGGAACTTTTTACCGAACCCATAAACCAGCCTTGGTTCATGAAGAAAAAGGCCTCATTTCACCCCCTAGTGAATCTATTCGCTTTAAAAAAGAGGTGGATGCTAGGGTTCTTTTTAGTAAACTCTTAACTGAGGCACAATTTTTGCACCCTGAAATATCAGAGCAGTTAGAAGCTGAATTTAGCAACTATTTGCGACGTCGACTAAGAATAGACGGAAGATTAAGCCTGCCAAAAGTAGGATTACTCCATTTGATGAGTGACGGACAGCTTACTTTCACGTCTTTTAAAGTAGACAACGATCGGTCTGATGATTATCATTTCGGTCTGAAGCCGATTAAATTACCAAAGAAACCCAAACGCTCAGGAATTCCTGAAATTACCATGTCTCCGATGAATAATGGGACCCCTACATACGAAACCACTCGGAAACCATCTCCGATCAAATGGCAGCCTTACCTGCTGGTAGGAATACTAGTATTGGTAGGAGTGTTGGTCATCTATAATGGACCCTTCCTCAAATCAAACGCTGCTCAAGCCAGTGTTACGATCAACGAGGAAAGTACCACACCTTTTCAAGAGGCTTATCCAGATGCTAAGAGCATCGATAATAAGGTGATTGCCTCTGCAGAAAAGCCCACTCAACGCATTTCAAATGAAAAGGCTCCTGTAACTCTTCCTTCCCAATCAACTGAAAGTCAACAGAAAACTCGTGCCCTCCCAGAGGAACAAAAATCGAGAGGCGAAAAGGAAGTGAGCGAAGAGGTTGTTATTCTAGATATGGCAACTGATGGTAAATTGTCTTCCCTTAAACCGGAAGCAAATATTCCAGAGACTATTCTTGATCCTTCAGCCACTATTTACCACCTTATTTCTGCCAGCTTTACTCAGCTCAATAAAGCTGAAGAATTTGCCGCAGATCTGAAAGGAGAAGGATTTAGAACTAAGATTATTCTTCCAGGAGACGGTCCATCTCAAATACATCGCGTTTCTATATTCCAAAGCAATGAATTGAATCAAGTCAAGGATGTGCAGCGGCAATTAGAAAATGTTGGTAAAAAACTTTTATGGATCTACCACGCTGGGCCAGTACAATAATCGAAAACATCTAAACCACAAACTAAATGCAGTTTAATTCGACCGTCTCTCGTTTGAGAGGCTTTTTCCTCTTAGGATTCATGACTTTGTTTCTGGGTGTTTCTGCTCAGACTTCTGCTTACTTTCATCTGATTAACGGTAGTTTTACAAAGCTTGAAGACGCGAAAACCTCAGTATCGGATCTCAAAGCAAAAGGCTACAATCCCGTAATTTTGTTTCCCAATACGGATAGTAAATACTATCGGGTTTCTATCTATCAATCTTTTGACCGTAGGGAAGTACAAACCTACTCTGCCGCTCAAAAAGCAAAAAAGAAGCCTGCTGGTTGGGTTTTAGCTATGGGAGATGAAGCAGCTGCTCCTGCTGCTACTAACACCGCTACCGCCAGAATGGCAAAGCCAGCTGCTACAGCAAATAGTAATGAGGTTAGCGCCTTTCATCTTGTCGTAGGAAGTTTTGATGACTATGCGCAAGCTGATGCACTCGTAATGGCTTTGGCACAAGAAAAATATGAGCCTTATGTTATCTTCCCTGCAAAAGAAGGAGACAAGTTTAGAGTGTCAGTCTATTCTTCTGATAGCCGTCGTGAAATTGAAGGCTATTCTTCTATGATGAAGAAAAGAGGAAAGGAAAAAGGATGGATTTATGAAGAAACTGATCCAGCACTTAATACCATGGCCTCGGCTCGTGTGGCTACTCGTGGTGGAGACGACCTTGCCGACTATCAGTTGATTGGTGGTAGCTTCAAAAGCTATGCACAAGCACTCGTATTTGCTGACGAAATGAAAGCTGATGGTCATGCTGCGGTCGTTTTATTTCCTCAAGTAACCAAATCAGATCGCTTTAGAGTCTCTATCTATCAATCTGATAACCAAAATGCGGTTTCACGCTACCGCAAGCAATTAGAAAAGAATGGTAAAGCCGCTGGCTGGGTCTATAAAAACAAATAATCTACTCCAGACAACCTCTGGATAGTGATACAAAAAAAAGCGAGCCAAACGGCTCGCTTTTTTTTGTAGATGTCTTATTACACTACTTCATCATAGACGAAGCGATAATTTTTATAGTTTTGAGTCTCTTTCCAAAACTGATGGCAAGTTATTCTTTGTCCTGCTTCGAATTCAGGATTTGCCTTAAGATCTTCCCATCCTCCCATACCAAGTTCCTCACAGAATTTATAAAAATCATCCATTTGCTTCCCTGTGCGTCCTTTGAGTAATACCAAAGAGCTTAAAAGCGGGCGTGAGTTTTTAAATTCGTATTCAGAAATGTCAGAGAGAACCTTAGCCATAAAGGAACGATCTTTCTTCTTTTTCATATCCAGATTAAGTTGAAACTCATCGGAAAGAGCCTGGTATGAAATTTTCGCTCCTCTGATTCTGGCCAGATCGACCAACTTCCTTCTTATAGCATGATCCATGTAAACAAATAACGATTTAGTTCTTTATTTATATACGAGACTTAGCAATGATTCGTTGTCTTTGGTTGATTTCATTGTTTTTTTTACAAAAATTAGGTATTGGATAAGATTTCTTACATCCAAATGAGGGGAGCAAGCTTTATGAGTGTTAGGGGTAGTAATTCATAGTTATTCAGATTGAATCAAGATCAACGATGACCCATTTCATGGAACGTTCCTACTGAGTCCAAGTTTATGCGATTTTAATACAAACACTTAAATATTATAATGTGTGGTAAATAAATTCGCCCGAAAATTTAAAAAACCATTCAAACAGGCATTCCAACCATTTGAACTAAATATCTTACTATCTGGTATCTATTGTTCTTTTTGTATGTAGATAAATACTAGTTTCCAGCTGAACTTTTCCTAGCCTTCTGTCGTTATTTGAAACCAAACGTTAAGGCATGTATTATATAAGAAAGTATTCTGGCAGCTGGGCTGTGCACAATAATTTCACTGGCAAAAAGAAATTGCTTAATGAAAACGAAGTGCACAACCTATTAGACGAATTTCCCAACTTGCGAAACACGCTTCAAAACAGTCGTACGGTAACCCTTTTTCGTAATAAGATCACCTCCATTCCCGATCTTCCTTGATACGAAATAAGCAAACCACAAATCAAAATCTAAGCCTCACTGATATTGAAAATCGGTGAGGCTTAATACATTCAAATGACTTCCGTCCATTCAGGAGGGTTTTTTATAGGAATGCCGAAGAATTTACTAAATTGGCCACTATGAAGGTTTACATCAAAAAGCCTGTTGCTTTGCACGAGGCAGGAAATCAAACACTAAATGAGGATTTTGTTTATCCTCTAGTGAGTCAGGTAAATAAAGAAGAAAGACTCTTTATCGTCTGCGATGGTGAAGGAGGACAAAATGCTGGGGAGGTCGCTTCTAAATTAGTCGCCCTAAACTTGGCTAAATACTACGCTTCTTATCCTCCCAAAGGAGAAGTAGATCAAGATTTCTTAGATAATGCCTTACTGTTTGTAGAACAAAAACTATCCAACTATAAAGCCAATCATCCTGAAAGCCTTATTATGGCTACAGGAATGGCCATGCTCTACCTTGGTGAGAAACAAGTTACCATGGCTTGGATCGGCAACTGTGAGATAACTTACTATAATGCTGCTTCACAAAAGCTTATCCCCACACATGATGGCGGGGATAAGAGTTCCAAGAATGCCAAGATCAGCGGCAGTGATAAGCCCGCTAAAATTAATATGCGCTTTTTGCCCAATGAAGAATTAGGACAAGGCGATTTCTTCTTCCTCTCTACTTCTGGGATCAAAGAGCATGTCGATGATGCGACTCTCACCACGCTATTTGAAAGTGGCAACAATCCTAAAAATGGACCTTCAAAATTAATTGAGGAAATTCGTATCCTCAATCAAGGCTTTGCTAAGGATAATTATTCTTGCTACCTCATCCAGGTTGAAAAAATCACTGAAGGCGTCAAAGTGGCAAGTACTGCTGCAATAGGAGCCACTGCACACGCTGCAGCTGATCCGCTTGTTAGTTCCAATTCAGGAGACGGTATGGCTCGGACGCTTACTTTTGCCGGTGTCATTGCCATTTTAGCCTGCTTAGTTGGGCTAGCGGCTTATTGGGGCCGAAGTGCTAATAGCTTCGAAGATTATTTTGCACGTGCCCAAGACGCAAGTATGCGATCTGATTATGAAAATGCCCTCGCTGGCTATGATAGCGCTTTATTGGTTGCTAGTACAGCAGAGGAGCGCAATATGGTCATGATGGCAAAAGATGATATTGGCGGCCGCTTCGCGGAACTCAAGAAGCCAATGTTAGGTGATGAGCCAATAGAAAAACTGACCGAAAGTGCCCAAGTTTATCTTGAATTAGCAGAGGCAGATCTCAAAGAAGATAAATTCGTGGAAGCAGCAGCTAATTATCTGCGTGCAGAACGAGTCATCGAAAGAGATAAACTCACCGAGCCTACTATGCCATTCTCTGAAATGGCCTATGCATTCCTCATGGCTGGTAATGAGCAATATGAAGGAGACGCTACTGATTGCGCGCTATCCGAAGCTTATTATGAAAAAGCTTTCTACTTACTAGAAAGCCCTGAAGCAAAACCCATAGATACTGATGCATATGCATTAGCCGAAAAATATAGAGATAGCTGTAGTACGAGTGAGGCTATCAAGACGATCACTAGTGCAGAATCCCCCGAGAAGACTGAATCAGGCAACACTGGAGAAAGCAATGCTGCTCAAACGGGAACGAATACGCGTCAAGTGGCCCCCGCAGCTAAAACTAATGCTCCAACAAAGCCGACCACTACTTCTACCACTAGTCCTAAACCCACAGAGTTAGCCGCTGCAAGTCGTACTAAGAAACCAGAACCTGTTACGCGTTCGGCCTCGCCGTCTGGTATCAATACACGTGGCATGGACCCTGAAGTAGAAAGCGGTCTCAATAAATTCCTCTCTGAAGGACAACGTCTATACGTAAGAGCCAAAGACCAAAGCTCTAACTACCTCTACAAGCTGAGTGCTGAAAATCTCCTTAAAGCGGAGGCGGTGCTTGATGGCCCCGGTGCTTATATGCTTTCTTATATGTACCATATGGGCTATGGCATCCAAAAGGATGAAGCTAAAGCGCTACAATACGCTCAAAAATCTGCTCTCAAAAACTGGCCTGCTGGACATTATCTTTATGCCCACCTTTTACTTGCCAGAAAGAATGAGAGAGATTCATTGACCGCTAAGGCCTCTTTGGAGAGAGCTGCTAGTCAGAATTATCCAGACGCGATCTACAGACTTAGAGAAATTAATGGGCAATAGGCTCAATGAAAAGCCTCATCAGTTCCATCCAATGGATCAATGAATACGCAGGCAGAGCTGTCGCGTGGATTACCTCTGGACTCGTCCTACTGATCTGTTATGACGTAGCCATGCGCTACATATTCCGCTACACCAAAATTTGGATAGTGGAGTTGGAATGGCACTTATTTGCTTTAATTTTCTTATTAGGCATGGGCTACACTTTTCTACATGATCGTCACGTAAGGGTAGATGTGTTTTATGCCAACTATTCGCCCAAAGGCAAAGCTTGGGTCAACTTTATCGGGGGCTTGGTCTTCCTTTTGCCCCTTTGTGTCGTAGTCCTGATTAGTTCATTTGACTTTGCAGCGAGGGCCTTTGTTTGGAATGAAAGCTCAGCTGATCCCGGTGGACTACCTTTTCGCTGGATTATCAAAGGGAGCATGTTTGTCGGTTTTGTCTTATTGACATTGCAAGCCATCGCAGGTATGGCAAATGATTTATTGCTTATTTTGGGACAAACTCCCGTGCTCAGCCCAAGCGCTCAAACAGAAGATGCATGATTGAATCCTTGCCCCTCATTTTGTTTGGATTTGTCTTTCTACTCATCCTATTTGGTTATCCGGTGGCCTTTACTTTAGGTGGGGTTTCTGTATTATTTGGTTTATTCTTCCTCGACAACACCTTGGTTTTTAAGCTACTCCCTTATCGCATATTTGGGATCATGAATAACCAAGTGATGCTTGCAGTGCCACTTTTTGTTTTTATGGGGGTAATGTTGGAGAAGTCCGGCCTTGCCGAACGTATGCTCGAAACCATGGCATTGCTATTTGGACGCTTTAGAGGAGGTTTGGCAATCTCGGTACTGATCGTAGGCGCCTTATTAGCGGCCTCTACAGGCATTGTTGGGGCCACGGTGATCACAATGGGTCTCATTAGTTTACCCGTGATGCTTAAGCGTGGTTATAAGCCAGAGCTTGCGACTGGTATCATCGCTGCTTCGGGTACATTAGGTCAGATCATCCCTCCATCTATCGTCCTCGTTTTACTCGCTACTCAGCTCAATGTATCCGTAGGGGATTTGTTTAGGGCAGCTATTGTACCGGGTTTTTTATTGGTAGCAGCTTATCTGCTCTATCTTATTGGCGTAGCAATCTTTAGCCCAAAATCTGCTCCTAGCATGCCAAAGGAAGAAGTCGCAGCGTTCTGGGGACAGAGTCTAAAAAAGAAATTGGCGCAAAGTATCATGGCCTTTTTGCTTCCCATGAGCTTGATCATAGCAGTACTGGGCTCCATCTTTGCAGGTTTGGCATCGCCTACCGAAGCAGCGGCGATTGGGGCGATTGGGGCGACGATCCTGATGGTCATCAATCGCATCAGGACGAAAGGATTGGAACTCAAGATGTTTCAGCAGGTAATGCGCGAAACTACTCGAATCACAAGCATGGTGTTCATGATTTTGATTGGGGCCACTGCTTTTTCTCTCGTCTTCAAATGGCTTGGAGGGGATCGTTATCTCACAGAGTTGATCACAGACGCTGCTTTATCACCAATGACCTTTTTATGGTTAGTGATGGCAGTCGTATTCGTTGCAGGCTTTTTTATTGACTTTATCGAGATCATCTTCATTGTGGTGCCAATCATTGTGCCCCTATTTCGCAATTTGGGTTTACATACTGAGCTAGAGATGAGCTTTCCAACGGCCATGGTTTGGGTGGGGATATTGCTGGCGATGAATCTGCAAACGTCCTTCCTCTCGCCGCCTTTTGGCTTTTCACTCTTTTACCTCAAAGGGGTAGCACCGGCTGGCGTCACCACAGGCCAGATTTACCGAGGGATTTTGCCCTTTGTTTTGATTCAAATCCTCTTTTTAGCGCTATTAATCTTATTCCCTGGCATTATAACATTATTACTTTAAGGGCGACTCGCTTATCTTTGCTCTATGTCAAATACCTTTGGAACGCTTTATAGCATCACTAGTTTTGGAGAGTCTCACGGTGCAGGGATAGGAGTCGTGATCGATGGCTGTCCGGCAGGTTTGGAACTAGATTTGGAGTTTATCCAATCTGAGTTGGACCGTCGCAAGCCCGGTACTAGTCGCATCACCACCCAGCGCAAGGAACCAGATACCTTTGAAATATTATCCGGCCATGTTGGTAACATCACTACTGGTGCTCCGCTTGGCTTTTTTGTAAAGAATCAAAACGTACGTTCCAAGGATTATGACCATCTGGCATTTGCATTTAGACCTTCGCATGCGGACTATGCCTACTACGCCAAATATGGTCTGAGAGATCATAAGGGAGGGGGGCGTTCCTCTGCAAGAGAAACCGTAGCACGTGTCATTGGAGGTGCCGTCGCCAAACTTTTACTCAAAAGGGTATCTAATATAGAAGTAGAAGCTTGGGTCCAACAGATCCATGAGATCAGCCTAGATCATGATCCTGTATCTACTAAACTGAGTACCGAATACGAGCAAGCCGTTCGTTGTCCTGATCCCGAAATTGCCGAAAAAATGTACCATACAGTCGATCAAGCGCGACGTGATGGAGATTCAGTAGGTGGGGTCGTCAAATGTCGCGTCAAAGGCATGGAGGCTGGGCTAGGGGAGCCCTTATACAATAAGTTGCCGGCCGCTTTGAGTTCGGCCATGTTGAGTATCAATGCTGTAAAAGGCTTTGAGATTGGGAGCGGCTTCGCCGGAACGCGTCTAAGAGGTTCACAACATAACGATCCGTTTTATAGTGAGGATGGGAAAATTCGTACGCGCACCAATAATTCTGGTGGGGTACAAGGTGGTATTAGTAATGGGGAAGACTTACTCTTTCGGGTAGCTTTTAAACCAACCTCAACCATCATGCAAAATCAGGAAAGTGTTGATACAGAGGGTAATAGTACTACTGTTTCGGGTAAAGGACGGCATGACCCTTGTGTGGTCCCTAGGGCGGTTCCTATTGTAGAGTCTATGGCGGCGATTGTACTTGCTGACCAATGGATGATGCAACGAGCTCGTAATATAATCCCAAGCATAAACCTCCAAAATGAACCGAAGGGCTAGCAGTTGATCTTGCCCAATTATACTTGACAGGCAAACTGTATCCAATTATCCTTTTTAATCGTACTGCCAGTTGTTAACTTTGCACAAATTTTTGTTCCACATATGAGTGATAAAAAGTCTAAAAATCGCAGTTTCCTCAATCTTGCGATCGTGGCGGGGGTTATATTGTTAGGACTGCTTATCGGCCAATTGACCGGTAATTACGACTTAGCGATCCGCATCTTAAAAGCGCTTGGTCTAGTAATGGTGGGAATCACTATCCTGGTAACCATCCATGAATTAGGACACTTCTTGACTGCCAAAATGTTTGGTATGCGAGCTGAGACCTTCGCGATCGGCTTCCCTCCAAAGCTATTTAGCTTTACCAAAGGAGAAACAGAATATATGTTTGGAGCCATTCCGTTGGGTGGCTTTGTCAAAATATCTGGTATCATTGATGAATCTCTTGACACTGAGCATCTTAATGCGGTTCCTGAGCCATACGAATTTAGGGCTAAGCCTGTTTGGCAACGTCTTATCGTAATGACTGGTGGAGTCATCATGAATATCATATTAGGCGTCGCTATTTTTTGGGGCTTCAAAGTTAGTTTTGGAGACCGCTTCCTACCGATGGAAGAGGTGAAACATGGGATATACACTGTTGAATCTCAAGTTGTTCCAGACTCTACTGAAACGGGTGTTAGGCTTGACACGATGGAGACCTTGGGACATTTTCTTGGGTTCCGTACAGGCGACAAACTAGTCTCCATGAATGGGGAGGTGTTTCCTCACTTAGAAGATTATCTTGATCGTAAGCGCCTGATCGAAAGTGATGCCCACTACATCGTAGAACGCGATGGTAAAGAGCTTCGCATTGACATCCCCGGCAATATTCAGAACTATTTTAGCGGTGAAGAAAAAATTCCTTTCCTCTTTAGTGTCCGTTCGACAAGCCGCATCAAGCTAGGCCGTACACTGGACCCCAATACTTATGCCGAGACTTTAGTTGATACGCTACCGGCTGTCAAAGCAGGCCTTAAGGATGGAGACTTGGTCTATATGCTCGATAGCACTCAGATCACTTGGTATCAGGAATTACAAGCGTATGTTTCCACACACGATTCGCCAGATCCCATCATGGTCCGCGTGATACGAGAAGGTGATTCATTGAGTATTCCTGTCAAAATCAATTCGAAAGGCCAGATCGGAGTATTGCCAGATACCAAATATCAAAAAGTAGAATACGGTTTCTTTAGTGCATTCGTGCCAGGCTGTAAAAAAGCTTTTGGTTTTCTAACCGCTAATGCTCAGGGGCTTAGTAACCTCTTTACCCGTAAAGGCATCGAAAAAAGCAAGTCGGTAATGGGGCCTATTCAAATTGCTAATCAATACCTGATGGCATTTGAAGCCGGAGGAATGGTGAAATTCCTTGAACTCACCGCTATGCTGAGTATGATCCTCGCATTTGTCAATATTTTACCGATTCCAGCTTTGGATGGAGGACACGTAGTCTTCTTATTGATTGAAGCAATCACACGTAAGGAACCATCTCCTAAAGTGCGTATCATTGCCCAGCAAATCGGTATGATCCTGATTTTAGGCTTGATGCTCGTGATATTTGGTAACGACATCTTCCAGTTGTTCAAATAAAGGGAACGCAAAAAGCCATTTTTCGCTAGATGGCTTTTTGCTAATTTCGATCTTAGCGTCGAAATCCGAAATTTTCCACATGAAATACTCTTCCCTGAGTTTACTGTTTTGTCTCGTTTTTTGCTTTCAAGCAATCGCGCAAAACCCTATCGTTCCCCAAGGGGATCAAGATTGGCCTTATCGCAACAAGGCAAACGAACGAACTCTCAGCAGTAGCAGAGCACTAGAGCCTGATACTTTGAGTGTTTCTGTTACCAATCCCTTTTTTGATGATTTTAGCTATGCAGGGCCACTTCCTGATAGCAATCGTTGGTTTATCAGCAATAGTAATTTTGACGTTCCTTACCTCAATCAATCTCTGGCGGTCAATCCACCTAGTTTTGGGGTTGTGAGTTTTGATGGCATCAATCGTTTCAATGAGCCTTATGATACTGAAACCCTCTCTCGTGGCCTCTGTGATCAATTGGTCTCTCACTACATTGATTTAGCCAATTATGGTCCACAAGACAATCTCTGGCTTAGTTTTGCGCTGCAACCGCAAGGCCGTGGAGATGCTCCCGAATTGAATGATTCCTTTTTTGTTTATTTCCGGATTCCTGATTTAGGGATTGAGGAGCAGGTTTATGCGCGTGGTGGGAGTGAGCTGCATGGGTTTGAACAGATCAGTATTCCAATCAATAAAAACGATTATTTCCAGACTCGATTTCAACTGATTTTTGAGAGTCTTGGTTCCCAGAACGGTCAGTTGGACCTTTGGCATTTAGACTATGTGTACTTGGCACCTGGCCGCAGTGCAAATGATACCATCTTTGATGATTATGCTCCTGTCGAAATAGAGGGAGGACCTATTGGTAAGTTTACAGCAGTGCCATTACAGCAATTCACTGGTAATTTTACTTCCTCCTTTAATGTCAACTATCGCAATCTCAGTGCTACCAATTATCCTATCGAATCTACGCTTGAAATTAGCGATCCCGTCGGTGGTAATATCTTTGGAGGATTCAATCTTCAATCTGTAGTGATCCCGCTCAATGCACAGTCCAATCAGATTGGAACATACAGTCCCTTTTCACAACCATTCTTGTCTACTCCCGGTGTGATTGATTTGTCGATTCAGCTACCCAATGACGATGATGTCTCCATTAATAATCAATTAAACCGGACTTATCGGATCGATTCGGTCATGGCCTACGACGATGGCGAAGCCGAACAAAGTCTTGGTGTCAATAAGCCTTGGGGGATTGCGAACGCCTACTATAGCCCAATGGAGGATTCTATCCAGGCGGTGTGGATTAGTTTCGTTCCCACTATGAATTATAATTCGGTTACGACTAAACTAACCTATATGGATGAAGCTTCCTTTCGACTGACTATTTGGAAGGATCCGCATCCAGATTCCATCCTGATCCAGCAGATTGGCGGCTCTAAAATCAATTACGGGTCCGAGACTAACCACTTTCAACGCTATGTATTGAGTAAGCCAGTTGCCGTTCAGGATTCGTTTTGGGTGGGAATTGTACAAATTAGTAGTGAGCCTATCGGCCTTGGTTGGGACAAAAGTAATCTTGAAAATAACTTGATTTGGTTTGATTCTGCAGGTTTTTGGAAACCATTAGGGCTTCAAGGCAGTTTGATGATCAGACCAGAGTTTCAATTAGGTATTTCTGTGCCTGCGGATATTGAAACTGGATTTACACAATCTCCTAAAGTTTACTTATATCCCAATCCGATTGAGGCAGGTGGAGTGCTATCCCTGCGGGGAACGCCAGAGTCCATCTCTGGCAGCTATACAGGAAGATTGTTAGACACTCAAGGAAGATTGCTTGCCGAATATCAATTTCGTCGTCCGATAGACAAGTTGGAAGTTCGTTTGCCGGCAAATTTGCCAGCTGGATTGTACTTTTGGCAACATGTTTTCGAAGGGGATAATAAGATTACTACTGAAAAAATCCTCGTTCGATAAAGAGACTTAAGCACCAGACTAATTATATGAAACTCGACCTACTCATCTTTGCGGCCCATCCAGATGACGCAGAGCTCGCTTGCTCAGGCACGATCGCCAAATTGGTGGCTGAAGGCAAAAAAGTCGGCATTGTAGATCTTACCCGTGGTGAGCTCGGTTCTCGAGGTTCTGCTGAATTAAGGGATCAAGAGGCTGCAGATTCTTCTAAGATAATGGGTATTCATGCTAGAGAGAACCTACGATTTCGAGATGGGTTTTTCGCAAATGATGAGGCTCATAAACTAGCAGTGGCCAAAAAAATCCGTAAGTTCAGACCGGAGATCGTGATAGCTAATGCTCCTTTTGATCGTCATCCGGATCACGGTAGAGGTTCATCGCTTGTGAGAGAAGCGTTTTTTCTCAGTGGCTTGCGACGGATCGAAACGTTCGGCGAAGACGGCCAAGCTCAAGAAGCCTATCGACCGAAACGCATCTTTTACTATATCCAGGATCACCATCTTGAACCCAGCTTTGTCGTTGATATCACGCCTTTCTATGATATCAAATTGGCTTCGATCAAAGCATTTACGTCTCAGTTTTTTGATCCCAACAGCAATGAACCCAAAACCTATATTTCTAGTAAAGACTTTTGGGATTTTTTAGAAGCGAGAGCGCGTCATATGGGACATTTAGTGGGCGCTACATTTGGTGAAGGATTCATTTCAGATACTCCGCTAAAAATTGATTCGCCTTTGGATTTGATTTGAGGATTAGAATTTACTAATGCGCTAGTCAAAAAAGCTATTTTGATACAATCTCAGGGACTAAGGTGCGTTAGTTGGATATGTATTCATTCTTGCTTGGATATCCGTGAGGAGGCTCCTATTTTGATAGAGAATGATCCTAGACTATGAAGCAACTTTTACTCTTTTCTTTATTTTGCTTGCTTATGCTCCTACAAGTGCAAGCGCAACCGCCAACGGGGGACAAAAGCCGCAACAGTGGAGCAGCTAATAGACGAACAAGTTTAGCTTTTGAACTTGAAAGCAAGCAAGGAGAGTTGAGTAACTTACTCGAAGCTTACGATCTCTCTACTCCGGCTAGACAAGAAGCCCTCAAACAAAAAGTACGAGAGAACCTCTACGAACAATTTGATTTGAGCATTCAACAAAAAGAAGCTGAGATCGCGAATCTTAAAAACCAACTTCGATCTTTGCAGGGAAGTGAGGCCTACGAGCAAAAGAGTGGAGAAATACAGCAGTTGCAAAACTCCCTCCAACGTATCCAAGGTAGTCTCGATTTCCGTAAGAATAATCGCGAGAAAATCGTGGAAAAAAGGGTCGTAGAATTATTGGGTAGCTAAAAAGCCTCCCACAGATTTATGCTCCTTTCAGTCCCTTTACTACTTATCCTCCATTTTTAAGACTCATTTCTCCTCATCCTCTCCCCAACGATATCCTTTAGGATTGAGGCCCATAAGGTCTACCACCCGATGGGTAACAGTATCAACAAGCTCCTCTATGGTTTGCGGCCGAGAGTAAAAAGACGGGATTGCCGGCGTAATGATTCCTCCGGCTCGAGTTACTGTCTCCATATTTTGAATATGAATCAGATTTAGCGGCGTATCTCTAACCACACAGATTAGTTGGCGACGCTCCTTGAGAATCACATCAGCAGCTCGTGTAATGAGATCATCTGAAAAGCCACTGGCTATACGGCCAAGCGTTCCCATGGAACATGGTATGATCACCATATGCATATATCGAGCTGATCCTGAGGCAAAGGGAGCCATATAATCTGTGCGATCATAAACCTTAAAAGGTAAATCAATCTCCGTTTGCAGCTCATGTTCCCAAACATCAGGGGCATTCTTTGAGAGCACCACACCAACTTCTAGGTTTTCAAAAGCACTTAATTGCTTCAAAAAGCGCTGCGCATAGATACTACCGCTCGCTCCTGTAATCCCGACGACAATTTTTTTCAAATCCACTTGCTATCTTTATATCGTATTAATTAGAAGGAAAGTATTGAGTATAAAGTAAATAGTACAAAGACGCACTGGCTATCAGTGTTTTAGCGGTCTTTGTACCTTATACTTGATACTGGGTACTTACTTATTTCTAAATGATTAACATTCTCAAAGGCGTTTGGTTAATATTTAAACCAATTGAATTCAAATCTTATGTGGAAATCCATTTTGTTGATCTTTCTCGCTAGCACAGTTTTGGTCGCTTGTGCGCAAAACCGTGCTCACCAAACCGAATCCAAAGAAACCTCAGCTAATCCGTTCCCTGAAGCGGAGAAGGTAGTAAAAACTGAAGAGGAGTGGAAAGCAGAACTCACTGACCTACAATATTATGTAGTGCGCAAAGAAGGTACAGAGCGTCCGTTTACTGGAACTTATTGGGACAACAAAAAAGAAGGCACCTATACCTGTGTCGCTTGCGACTTGCCACTATTTACCTCTGATACCAAGTTTCGTTCTGGTACTGGCTGGCCTAGTTTCTATGACGTGCTATCTGAGACCAATGTAGGTTCAGATGTCGATAATACTTTAGGAATGGCTCGTACAGAGGTTCATTGCAATCGTTGTGGCGGACATTTGGGACACGTATTTCCTGATGGTCCCAAGCCAACTGGTCTTCGTTATTGTATCAACTCAGCTTCACTGAACTTTGTGGCTGAAGATATGAAGACCTTAGAAGATGATGACGAATCAGAAAAAAATTAAGCAAGTCATTTTGCCATTTAATAAATAGTGAGCACCGCTTACTGAAAATAAGTGTGGTAAATGCTTGTAATGCAATAACTTCTCAGACGCACTGCGTTTTCAAAACGCAGTGCGTCTAGAATTTTGATAGCTTTGATCATGTCTGCAAACGAATTTCGAGCCCCTAAGTGGATATTGCCCATCATTGTTATCTCTCAGTTTTGTTGTACTTCATTATGGTTTGCTGGCAATGGGGTCATGCCTGATCTCATTCAAAGCTTTCAATTAGCAGATTCAGCCTTAAGCTATCTTACTTCTGCCGTTCAGTTTGGTTTTATCTCGGGGACTTTATTGTTCGCCCTACTGACGATTGCTGACCGTTTCTCTCCTTCAAAAGTATTCTTGATCAGCGCCATATTAGGCGCTATTTTCAATTTAGGGGTCATTATTGAGGATAACACTCTTTTCAGTTTGCTTGGCCTTCGTTTTTCCACCGGTTTTTTTCTAGCTGGTATTTATCCTGTCGGGATGAAGATAGCAGCCGATTATTTTGACAAAGGCTTAGGCAAATCCTTAGGGTTTTTGGTCGGAGCCTTAGTACTCGGGACCGCTTTTCCTCACCTCCTCCAAGGCTTAGATATTGCTTGGGAATGGAGTTCTGTACTCATCATCACCTCTTCCTTAGCAGTACTGGGAGGTGTATTGATGCTTGTATTTGTACCCGATGGACCTTATCGCAAAGCTAGTCAAAAGCTCGATTTTGGAGCCTTATCGTATATTTTTCGTAATCTCCAATTTCGTAAAGCGAGCTTGGGGTATTTAGGACATATGTGGGAACTGTATTCTTTTTGGGCTTTTGTACCCTTGATGTTGACTACCTTTTTACTGTTTAATCCTGAAGCGAATCTCAATATATCGCTTTGGGCATTTATGATTATCGCTATTGGAAGCATTGCTTGCGTCATTGGCGGCTATCTCGCTCAAGTATATGGTAGTACCAAAATAGCTTCCCTTGCTTTGATTTTATCTGGATTATGTTGTGTCCTTTCGCCTTTATTTTTTTTGCAAAACTCAGCAACTGTATTTGTGGGTTTTTTGATTTTTTGGGGGATGGTAGTGATCATGGATTCTCCTTTATTGTCAAGTTTAGTTGCGCAAAGTGCTCCAGCTGAATCCAAAGGAACCGCCTTGACCATCGTTAATAGTATGGGTTTTTCGCTTACCATTATTAGTATTCAATTGCTTGGCTATTTAAACACCCAATTTGATCCTCGCTATATTTACCTTGTATTGGCCTTAGGTCCGATATTTGGACTTTTAGGTTTGACGAGAAAAACGACACAAGAGCTATGAAAGCAGTCTTTTTGACCGTAGCGGTCTTTTTGGCTTTGGGGTTTTGCTCCTGCGGAGAACGCTTGGTTCCAGCTCAACGATTGGTTGAAATATCAACTGGGGGACCTATCCGAGGGGCTTATTTTTTTGATACGCAAGAAGGCTTTTTAGTAGGGGGAGAGCGGTTTTCTGAAACAATCCTCAGCTATACTGATGATGCTGTTCAAAGTTGGAGTCCTCGCATCCCTGAGCCCGCCTTTGGCCAAACCCTGTTTGATATCTCTTTTTATGATCGTGATAGGGGAGTGGCTTGTGGTATAGGCGGCAAGTACCTCTATACACTCGACAGTGGTGATTCTTGGCGAGTCGTCCAGTCGCAATACTGGCGACAAATGCAGGGGATTACCTTTGCGGATTCTTTGACTGTCATTGC
>JBGCFA010000327.1:0-21360 GCA_045106675.1 Bacteroidia bacterium | reverse complement strand
GTCTTGATTGTCATTGGTTCCACTGCCGCCTTCAGCCAATAGGTAAAACCAATGATTTTGGACACCACTATTGGTATGGACCGCACCGGGAAAACTCCATCTTACGCCTTTGTAGGTATTGGGATGGTTAAAGTCATTGGGCTGTTGCATACTGCGAATGGGGAAGTTGGCCTCGTCGCCTATGATCCAGCTGAAGGTATTGGGTTTGGACCATTGCTGGACTACTTTGCCCATGATGTCAGAGTATGATTCGTTGAGGGCACCGGATTCAGCGCGATAGATCAGGCCAGCAGTGTTTTGCGTCAATCCATGTGTGACTTCGTGGGCGACGATGTCAATACTGACCAAAGGATTGACATCGCCTCCAAGGCTATCACCATCGCCATAGTACATGCCGCGCCCATCCCAAAAGGCATTGCGATAATTTCTGCCTAGGTGCACATGACTGATGAGAGGATAACCCTTGTCATCTAGACTATTTCGGCCTAGTTGAGTGAGTAAATATTCATAGGTCTGAGCTGTACCCCAATGCGCATCGGTGGCAAATTGATCTCTTTGCAGATTGATATTGTTCCAGATGTTGTCTCCGTCTCTAAAGGGTTCTGGATCCAACTGCCAATAAGATCGTTCACGGGCATTGAGGGTAATGATACCATTGCCACGGCTGTAGTCAGTAAGACTAAAGTTACTACCATTGTATTGAGTCATGATTTCACGAGCACCGCTATAAGCTGTTTCTGCGATACCGAGTGAGTCAATGGTCTGAATACGATTTTCTTGCCAAAGTAGTGCGCCGTTTTGGGCGTCGATATAGGTGTAGGTTCGCCCTATGGGAACGCTACTATAGATATCAAATTTGAAGGCTAGTCGCACTTGGCTTGACGCAAAGTTCCCCGCAGGAGGGCTCCAAACCAATTGTCCTGTGGGTATGGCCTCATTACTCACTTCCCAGCGATAAATCTCAGCTGGATTGGCTAGTAAGGCTGATTGCAGCGCCTGCTTTTGGGAAAGTAGAGGGATCGGAGCGTTCTCCGAAGGAGGGAACAAAAGCCCACCCATCGATAGTAATTCGCCCTTGGCGTCTAAATGTAGCGTCCAAATTGCTCCTTCAATGAGATAGGGACCACGCTTTTGTTGATAGCGTAAATGACTCATTGCCAAGTCGTCGGTTTCACTACGAATCAACTCAAGTTCAAAAGGACTTATTTGCGCAAAGCTTTGTTGTAGATATATGCCTAGCTGCGCGGTATCTATGGCTTGAGGGCTGCGAAAACGCACAAAGGAGGGAAGCGTTCCGCCTTGGCGATAAAAGATAGTGTCTGCCGCTGGAATAGATAGGGGGAGGGGAGAGGCATAGGCTTGGAGCGTGGTAAGTAGTACCATCAAAGCCAGAAGGATCGATTTGGGCATGGGGCTATATTTTGTCTTGATATAACGAAAATTATATCAAAAAAGTAATGACAAAAACCGATCTGAATGACCAAGCTCGACCCACCTTTTAGGGCGAGTCGAGCTTGGCAATGAAATGGGCTAGGGAAAAATATTAATGAGTGTCTTCTTTGAGCAACTCCGGAAACTTCTTTTGAAAGCGCTTCAAACGTGGAATCGACACTTGTCGGATGTATGGATTGTTGGGATTGTTGCGTTCGTAATCTTGATGATAATCTTCGGCATCATAAAAGATTTCGAATGGCACTACCTCCGTTACAATCGGCGCATCATAAGTTTTTGCTTCTTCCAATTGCTTGATGTAGGCTTCTACAATCTGTTTTTCGCTCTCATTTTGGTAGTACACCATCGAGCGATATTGAGGACCGCGATCTGGACCTTGACGATTGGCTGTGGTCGGATCGTGTGAACCAAAAAACACCTTGACTAAGGTCGCATAATCAATAACTTCAGGATCGTAATAGACTTCGACGGCCTCAGCATGTTTGATGCGGCCTGAACTCACTTGCTGATAAGTGGGATTTTTGATTTCTCCGCCAGAATAGCCTGATACGGCTTCAGAAACCCCTTTGACGGATTCAAAAACGGCTTCAACACACCAAAAGCAGCCACTAGCGAAATAGGCTTTACTCGCACCGGCTAAATCTTCGGCATTGGCAGTTTTGATGGCAGCTTTTTCAACGCTTTGGCGATTGTTTTGCTGCATGGAGCAGGCCGAAAAGGCCAAGATGAATATGGGTAATAAGAGTGTATAACGCATTTTGATAGAGATATTTCTCAATATAACTGATTCAGGGCTAGGAAGGTTCGGAATAAGCTGATCTATATGTGAAATTGTCAGGATGGCGACGCTCACTGGCTATTTGCCGATAAATGTGAGGTACTTTTTAGGCGTAAAACCAAACTTCTTTTTGAAGGCTGCGATAAAATGACTTGGATTACTATAGCCTACCTCAGTGGCAGCTTCATTGACGCGAAAAGAGCCACTATCTAGCATTTTACGGGCTCGATCCATGCGATAATCGGTCAGGTATCGATAGACAGTCGTACCATAGATATTTTTAAATCCCACCTTGAGTTGATACTCATTGAGTCCGATGAGATGGGCCAATTCTTTGAGACTAGGCGGATCAATCATACGATCTTTGATGATCTGTTTGGCTTGCTTGATCTTTTGTACGTTGGCCTCATCGTGGAGAAAAGGACATTTTTCTTCTGCTGCATCCTCATCCTGACTGAAGTAAAGGCTTAGCATCTCAAGGGCTTTGGCGCGGTAAAATAGCTTGCGGGTATTTTCCGCAGGATCTATCAAAAACAATTGTCCGATCACCATCGCCAAGCCTGGACTGAGACCGTCTTCGGCATAAAGGCGTTGGTTGATATTGTCATTGTTCAAAAAGGCTAGCTCTCCTGATTCTTGCACAAACCATTCGTGGAGGCGTTTGACGGAGACAAACAATGCCAACAACTGGGTGTCGGGTGCTAAATGGATCTCGTGCGCAAGTGGGCCTTCTGGATTGTAAAATAAAAATGAACGATCATTCACTAATTCTTTGACATAAGCACCACGATGAAAGGCAAACTGGGCTCGTCCTTTGGTACAAAAGTAAAACTGGATCAGCTTCGGGTCCAACTCACCTTGTATCGGCAATGCTTGGCTATCTTGATTAGAAGTTAAGGTCAATGCTAAATCATCATCTATTGTGATGATTTTGGGTTGGTTTTTTTGGGTATTTTCTACTGCCTCCTTAACCTTGAAACTGGGATTGATCATTTTTTGAATCCTTTTTGTCCTTATTAGGGCAAATATAGGCATATTTTCAATAATACGGAATTGGTTATTTTCAATCCGTTTTGAGGTATTTTTGTTGAGTGTATTGGGATACTTTTGTGCCAGAAATAAAAAATATCTCATGCAAAAATATATTACACTTACTTTTCTTCTCTGTTTTGGGAGCTTAGTCCAAGCTCAAGAAATTGTCTCTATTGGGGCTGGATATTCGCAAGAAACTTATTATAGTTTGCCCAATGGTAGCCTGACAAGCCAAGCTTATGATGATTGGGACTTAGCTTTTCAGATAGAAGGTTTTGCTGCTTCCATTCGTGTCAATGCTGTCAAGGGCATGGCACTTTATAAGGTGCCCGCGCTTGCTCAAAGTGATTGGGCCAATGTCGATACTGCTGGTATGTCTGCTTGGACTTCGGTTTATGATTCTGATGCGAGTTGGAGTCTTGGGGCTTTCAACCAAGGCATCGAAGCGGGTAATGATTTTGATCTTGGCTGGGGAACGTATGATCCGTTAACCCATATCGTATCGGGAGATTCATTGTTTGTATTGATGCTGGCAGATGGGAGTGCCAAAAAACTCAAAATCGATCAGCTCTCAAGCGGTGTCTACACCTTTACCTATGCCAATCTTGACGGCAGTAGCGAAACCACTCGGGGCTTAGATAAGGCTGATTTTGTAGGAAAAGCCTTTGGCTATTATGCTTTTGCGCAAGACAGTATGCTCGACCGCGAACCTTTGAATGCTGATTGGGATTTAGTGTTTCATCGCTATATCACGAATTTGGCTCCGGGTGTTTATTATGGTGTAAGCGGTGTACAAACTAATGCTGGACTGAGTGTAGCCAAATTGCAAAATATCGATCTGAATACAGTTTCATTAGCGGATACTAGCAACGGATTTTCAACCAATATCTCTACTATCGGTTATGATTGGAAGTCATTTGATTTTGCGACAGGCTGGAGCTTGGAAGACTCTTTGACCTACTTCGTGAAGGCAAGAGACGGCGAAATTTATCAGTTAACTTTTACAGATTTTGGCGGAAGTGCAAATGGTGATTTTACCTTCACCAAAAGCAATCTTAGCACCGCTATCGAGTCAGATATTGACGGCTTAAGCCACTTTCAATTATATCCTAACCCCTGCGCGGAACGCTTAAATGTAGTTTTTGAACTCGAAAAGGCTACAGAGACGCAGTTGTTTGTTCGGGATCTGCAAGGACGTACGGTCCATCAAATCTCTCTTGGTAGACTGCAAGGTTTCCAGCAAATTCAACTACAATCGCTTTCTCTGCCAGCGGGTATCTACTCCGTAGAACTCCAGATTGGAAATCAACGCCTTGCCCAAAAGTTGATCGTTCGCTAAGGCGAAAAGGGCCCCAAAGTTTCATCCTTCAATCTGTTGATAATAGTGTCAGTGATAGGTTTTTTGTGTAAAAGAAAATCGGTCAGAACTCGCCTGCTTGAGTTCTGTCGATTTCTTTGTTTTTTTTTTGCCATCGGCTTGAACCAATCGTTCGCACAGCAGACGGAGGTAGATAGTCTCGCACAATATGACGAACTCGAAACGGTCGTCATCACCGCTCAACACGCACCTACAACTGCCAATCGATCCATCTATCAAGTCCGAGTACTCGATCAGCAACGTATCCAAGCCCAAGCCGCCCAAAATCTCAATGACCTTTTGCAAAGCGAATTGGGCGTACAACTGAACCAAGATCCAGCCCTCGGTACTCAAATCCAATTACAAGGTCTCAGTGGTCAAAACGTCAAGATTCTCATTGATGGGGTGCCGGTTATGGGGCGTTTGGATGGGCAGATAGATCTCAGTCAATTGCCGCTTTCGCAAGTGGCGCGCATCGAAATTATCGAAGGCCCAATGTCCGTAGAGTATGGGACCAATGCGCTTGGAGGAGTCATCAATTTGATCACCAAGCAGGGCATTAAGCAGAGTTGGGAGGCTCAAGTTTCGGCTTATGAAGCCAATATTGGCCCCGGTTGGAGCATTTATGAGGGGATTCACAATCAAGATGCCTCTTTTCGTTTGCGACGAGGCAAGCATCAATTTGGGCTGAGTGGCGGTCGTCAGTTTTTTGGGGGCAGCTTCGCAGAACGCTTCCAACGCTCGTCTACTTGGAACCCAAAAGCCCAAGCGTTCGGCACGGCCGACTACCGCTACCAAGGCGCGAAAGGATCGCTCAGCCTCCAATCGCAATACTTTGATGAATACCTCATCAGAGCCTCGGCTCCCTCTGGCGTCTATGAAATTAGAGCCAGAGATGAGCATTTTCAAACCACTCGTCTGCAGCAGCAATTGCGCTACGAATACCGATTTAAAAACGATTTCCGTTGGCAAGGTATCTTAGCCTATTCACGTTTCAATCGACAGCGAAATGTCTACAATGTGGACCTCATCAAACTCAATAGTGAGTTGCTGAGTCAAGCGGGGAGTGTCGAAAATTTTGCTGCTTGGAATGCTCGTGGCAGCTTTCAAAAAGATATTGTTCCCAACAAATGGTCAGCAAAACTGGGCTACGATCTCAATCGAGAAAGTACGCAAGGAGACAAAATTCTCAGCTCACAACAGGCAATGCTTGATGTGGCCGCTTTTGCGAGTGTTGAATATCAGCCGCATCAAGCTTGGACCATCCGACCTGGTCTACGGGCGACTTATAATGATCTGTACCCTGCGCCCTTGACGCCTTCCTTGCATCTACGTTTTGCACCCAATCAGCATTGGCAATGGCGGGCTTCTTATGCGCGAGGATTTCGGGCACCGAGCCTCAAAGAACTCTATCTAGACTTTGTAGATATCAACCACAATCTCACTGGCAATCCTCAGCTCAAAGCGGAGTATGGACATTATTTCCAGTTCTCTAGCCAATGGCAAAAAGTACTGCAAAAGAGCTTAATCCGCCTTTCTGCCCAGAGTTTTTACAATCAAGTCCAAGATCAGATCGCCCTGACCCTCATCGACAATAGCGACAATGCCTACACTTACTTCAATCTGTCGGATGTCAGTCTCAGTGGTTTGCGGACTACGGCTCTCTACCGACAAGAAAAATGGTCGCTCCAACTGGGCTACAATCTACTTGGACGGACGACTCCTGCGACAAATTGGGTTTGGTCTTCACAGCTCAACGCCAATTTGCAACTTCAATTACCGGCAGCGATCAAACTCAATCTATTTTACAAATACAATGGCCCAGTCCAGACGCTACGCAATGTCGGCGATACCGAACAGCCAGAACTAATTCTGAGCACTTTGGCCGGATATCATTGGGGAGATATGAGTTTGCAACGGACTTGCTTCGCAGAACGCTTGGACTTGTCCTTTGGGATCAAAAATATTTTCAATGTCAATACTGTGGCCGCTAGTGGTAGCCAAGATGGCGCGCATAGCGGTGGAGAAGGGCAAAGTAATATCGCGACAGGAAGGAGCTTCTTTTTACGACTTCAATTTAGATTAAAAGGTAAATGATGGATATCAGAACAACACAAACCTCCATTTTTCTACTTCTGATCCTCTGCCTATTCAGCCTTAGCGCTTGTTTTCGGCCAGATAACCCGTATCCCGCTTTTGAACCAGACTCCACTAGTCAACAAGTAGAAATACCTCTCGGTCTTTATGATCCGAGTATAGGCGATGTACGTTACGCCAATCAAGTCTTTTTGGATTTGGGGAGTGGGACTTACAGCTTCGCAGAACGCACGACTTGGGACCTTGGTTTTGCGACAGGCCCAGACCAAAACTCGGTCATCCTCAATAGTGCCAATTATATGCAACTCGCCAATGCCTCAGGCAAAGCTTTTGGCGAGTCTTGGACAGAGACAGAATTAGAAACGCTGACTTTCCGCTTTGACTCGGCTATTGGAAGTCTGGCTTATACTGCTATCGGCGATTGGCAAGCCAAAAACGCCCCCACCTTTATCTTAGATCTGGGTCTGAATATTGATTTTAGTGCTAGAGGCTACTTACAATTACAAATTCTCAGTGTGGACGAAACGACTTTCACGTTCCGCACGGCGGCCCTAGATGGATGTCTGATCAAGGAGCATGAACTCAGCAAAAACCCAGCGCAAAACTTCACTTTTTACTCCTTGGAGAACGCCCACTCTGTGTCGGTCGCTCCTCCCAAAACAGAGTGGGACCTGATGTTTTCTTATTATTCTTATCGCTATCCCGATGGGGTTCCTTATTGGTTGACAGGCGCTTTGAGCAATCGCTTTGCTGTCCAAACGGCCCAATTGCACGATAGTATTCAAAGTTGGGAGAGCTTGAGTTTGGTAGATACAGTTTCTTACGATTTTGGCTCTGAGGTTGATATCATAGGATTTGACTGGAAGGCCTATTTGTTTGGCCCTCCAGCCAGGTTTGTTAGCTATCCTGAGCAAATTTATCTCCTCCGCGATACGGAGGGATATTATTACAAATTGCGGTTTTTGGATTTTTACAATACTGAAGGCCTCAAAGGCTTTCCGCAATTGGAGTATGCATTATTGACGCCTTGATGCGCTATTGTTTGGCAATCCATGCTTCCAATCCTCCTGCGTCGCCTGCTTTGATGAGCTTTTTGAGGGTGCCGTCGAGTTTTATACCATTATCTCCTTTGGCGTATTCATAGACTTGTTGGATGCCTGCTAGATTGCCTTCTTCGGACTTGAGGTCTGGATTTTCTAGCGCGGCAGAGGCCCAACCTGCCATGTAGATCATCATCATTTCAGGATTTTTCTTGGATAGTTTCAACACAATTGGCTTCAAGGCCAATGAAACATAAGGGGAACCTGTTAACCACCGTAAAGGAAATTGATTGGCGTATTTGCGGTTAATCTCATTGTCCTTCAAGCTTGTAGTCGTCAGATACCTTAGACATTGCTTAAGTTCTTTCTCAGAATTGCGGTAATCCTCTTCTGTATCAAGCTTGATATTGGCCATGGCCGTAAAATCCTGTGCCTGTAGTTTCAGAATGGAGCTTAATAAGATGCTGCTAAACAAAATGAAGTTTCTCATGATTGATAAATCGTGTTATGGTTGAAAAAATGTATTACTTGATTGAGCGTTCGGCGACTAGCCGTGAGGATAAAAATATTATTTGAACTCAATAATCCCATTGCCTATCGGCAATTCGTTGCGCCTTTGGATGTGGCTTAAGGGCCTAGGAACGATCATGCGATTTTCTGTGAAAGAGGTATTGTATTCTTCCATCGTATATGAGGTCAGTTCCTCAAAGGCTTCAAAATGATAAGGCAAACCCTCTCCACCAAGCGCCAGTTTATGGGCAGATTCTAGGTGAAAATGCAGGTGCGGACAATCTGAATTGCCACTATTGCCGAGGAGTGCTAGGGTCTGGCCTTGCCGAACGCTCTCCCCCAACTTTACTTTGAGCGAACCGGGGATCAGATGAGCATAGTGTGCATAAACACCATTCCCTAAGTCTAGACGGATATAATTGCCCGAAATCGTCTCTCGATTCATCTTAATGGCAGTTCCCTCCCAAGGGATATTTTCGATGATACTATCCTTGATGCCGACCACTTTTCCATCCGCCACCGCCAATAGTTCTTGACCATAGCCAAACCAGTTTTCATTTTTGGATATATCAGCAGTTGAAAATGCATTGCTAGAGTCTAACAATATCCAGTCGATTGCATAACGTTGAGGATAGCTGGCATTGCCTTCGGCGAGATTGCGAGAGTCTTGGTGGCTTTGGGCGCCGTATAGCCAACGCCCTTTTCTAAATGGTAAGCCCAAAGTCAAAGTAGTATGCTCTTTTATTTGATTGAGGCCGAGTTCGATTGGGATTTCTCGCCCCATGCTATCGTCATCTGCTATCATACTGATGACGACTTTGTGATAGATGTCTAAAGGTAGATTGACCTGCTCAGGCAATGACCATAACAGATTGACGATACCTGTTGCATTACCAGAAAGGATATGTCGCTTTGTTTTCTCTCCATTGCCGGGCCGATCAAAGTGAAGAGCCAAATAGCTGCTATCAAAGCTTGCAATAGGCTGCTCTCTGTCAAGCGTCTGGTAAACCTCTACTCTTCTAATTGCAAAGTCAATGTCGTAGGTATTGAAAAGATTCAGTTCGTAGGCAATGATTTGTTGACCATGTGCTTGGTGAGTCGGTGGCATATAATTGATCCGGCCCTCGATCAGATCAATCGGAAAAGGATTGCTCGCGAGGAAAAAATCTGCTTTATCGGACTGTTTCTCAATGCTTGTTTCCTTCGTTGAACCATTACAGGCAATCAAGGCTAGGAGTAAGAGTTTCAATAAGTTTTTCATAGGCTGGACTTGTGCAAATCAGAGGATAATTTAACATAAGTAAAACGAATGAAAATATTTCTCTCGATCCACAACTCTCTCGGGCAAAAACTGGCTCATTCATAGGAAAAATTGCATCTTTGCGGCATGAACCGATTCCTTATCCTCTTGGCAATCACGCTTTTGACCTTAGCGTGTGGGGATGACACTGAGCCTACTGCTCCCATCAATCCAGCAACCCAAAGTCTTTTTCAAAAGATACCCGCTTCTCAGAGTGGTATCAATCACCAAAGCCTGAGTCATCCACGAGATTTGACGGGCCTGCTTTCCGGTGGAGGAGGGGTCGCTGCTGGTGATATCAATCAAGATGGTTTGCCAGACTTGCTGTTTTCGGGCGGTTTTAACAATTGTAAACTCTATCTCAATAAGGGCAATCTCCAATTTGATGAAATCTCAGCAAGTGCAGGGATTATTGATACGGGGCTTAATATTGCACACTCTGAAGGGGTCAATTTTGTCGATGTCAATGGAGATGGCTGGCTAGATATTTATATCCTCAAAAACGGACTTGAATACGGTGAACGTCGCAATACCTTCACCAAATATGGGGCAAACCTTCTCTATATCAATCTCGGAGCCGAAGGCAAAGGACAAAGGTTCCGCGAAGCGGGCAAGGAATATGGACTCGATATCATCGGACAATCTACCGCAGCCCAGTTTTTTGACTATGATAATGATGGCGATCTCGACGTTTATATCGCCCAAACGCCAGAAGTGGGCTCTGCATTTAGCTTTGCTTACTATCAAGGGCGACCCAGCAATAAATGGTTGGGTGATCTCTTGCTCGAAAATGTAAATGGACGCTTTGTAGATGTGAGCCGACGAGCCGGGATCTTATTTGAAAAGAATCTTTCGCTCAGTGTTTCCATCGCTGATATCAATAATGATGGTTTTCTCGATCTCTACGTCGCCAACGACTTCTTTGGACGGGACTATCTCTATATCAATGATGGGAAGAAACGCTTTCGCGAACGCCACGCTGAGTTTTTTACCAAAACGGCTATGTCAGCCATGGGCTCCGATTTTGCGGATTTCAATGGTGATGGCTATGAAGACCTTTTTGTTGGGGAGATGATGCCCGAAAAACATAAGCGTCAAAAACTCAATTTGGTGCCTTTTTCCATCGAAATATATGATCGTCTTGCGGCCATGAAGCAGTCTCAACATACCCGCAATATGCTGCAAATCAATCAAGCGGGAGAAGGTTTTCGAGACATTGGATTGCTAGCGGGAGTATACGCGACAGAGTGGAGTTGGTCGGCCTTTTTTGTGGATGCCGATCAAGATGGTGCGCTGGATCTGTTTGTGCCCAATGGCATCAAACGCGACATGACCAATATGGATTTTGTCAAGCGCAATTATGGGGAGACTTATACCGATCTCGCCAATCCTCGCAAGCAGCAAGGCGTCAATCCTGGGGAGGTGCCATCGATCGCGACGCCGAATTATATCTTTCAAAATCAAGGCGATCTGAGTTTTCGCAAGCCTCCCGCCAATTGGGGCATCAATGATAAAGTCCATACCCGAGGTGCTACTTATGCCGATCTCGACAATGATGGGGACCCCGAACTCATCCTCAACAATATCGACCAAAAGCCTAGCCTTTATCAAAATTTCACCCAAGAGCAGAGCGAAACCCACTACCTCAAGGTGAAACTGCAAGGAAAGGCGGGCAATAATTATGGTTTAGGGGCAAACGTTCGGCTGTATGCCGATGGCAAAATACAGTCTCGACGTATGAGTAATCAACGTGGTTTCCAGTCAGGACCGGAGCCCGTATTGTTTTTTGGCCTGGGGCCGAACGCTAAAATCGATCGTTTGGAAGTGGATTGGCTAGGCGGCGACCAAAGTGTCGTCCTTAATCCAACCGCAGATCAAAATTTAAATGTGGCTCAGTCTGGTGCTAAAGTTAGACCTGCCACTACTACAGTAAAAACACCCTTATTTAGCTCTCAGTTTAGCAAAGCCACTAGTTTTCAACATCGCGAAACGCCTTTTAATGACTTCAAGTCACAGCGATTGATTCCGCGCAAATATTCTACTGAAGGACCAGCAATTGGGGTAGGAGACTTAAATGGTGATGGCTTAGAAGACTATTTTGTTGCTGGCAATGCCACTACGCCGCATTGGATCATCAGAGGATCGGTTGATGGTTTGGATAGCCGCTTATTTCGGGCGATCCCCAACTATCAGGAAGATGGGGAGGTGCAAGATGTTTGTGTTTTAGACGCAAACGGAGATGGATTTATGGATGTATATCTGGCGCGCGGTAGTAATGAATTTGCTGCTGATGATGTGCGCCTGAGCGATAGACTTTTTCTCAATGATAGCAAAGGGAAATTGCTTTACGCTCCAGACGCTTTGCCCAGTATCAAAAAAAGTAGCCATTGCGTCTTGCCCCATGATTTTGATGGAGATGGTGATTTGGACCTTTTTGTCGGTGTCAATATCGTGCCCGGAGATTATGGCGTTTTGCCTAGCTCCTATCTACTCCGCAATGATGGCGGCAAGTTTACAGATGTGAGTGAGGTTTGGGCGCCTGACCTAAAGGATATTGGACGAGTAAACAAAGGCGTTTGGACCGATTTTGATCAGGACGGAGACAAAGATCTACTGCTCGCTGGTGAATGGATGCCTTTGAGCTTTCTCCGTAATGATGGCGGCAAACTAGTCAAAACCACTTTCTCGACCTTATCGCATTCCAATGGCTGGTACCAATCCTTGCATGAAGTAGATGTCGATGGTGATGGTGATATGGATTATATCGCGGGCAATTTTGGCCTCAATACGATATTCAAGCCGCAGCGTAAGCAACCGATGACGCTCCTTACAAATGATTTTGATAAGAATGGCAGCCTTGATCCGGTGATTTTTCATTATACCGCCGGGGCGAACGCTCCTTTCGCTAATCGGGATCTCTTCCTGACTCAGATGCCTGAGTATAACAATCGCTTTTTTACGTTTGCGCGTTATGCTGATGCAAATTGGCAAAACCTCTTCACCGAGGGACAAAAGCAGTCCGCACGTAAAGAACAGGTTTTTGAGTTTCGCTCTATTATCGTAGAAAACCTCGGCCGTGGAGAATTTAGAATTCGTCCCTTACCCAATGAGGCGCAACTCGCTCCCGTTTATTCGATCATCAGTGATGACTTTACGGGGGATGGGAAACTAGATTTGATCCTTGGCGGTCAATTTTCGGGCAACCACTATGAGTATGGGGCCATCGATGCTTCCCAAGGAGTATTATTAGCCGGAGATGGTAAAGGCGATTTTAAAGCGGTTCCTGCGGACGAAAGCGGCATCCGATTCCAGCATGAAGTGAGAGAGATCGTTTGGGTCAAGCGTACTGGGCGCCCCTTTATGCTTGTGGCCAATAACCAAGGTCCCTTTGAATGGTGGCGTATCAATCCGAAGGCCACAAATTAAGGCGATCGCGAACCATTGCCCCCAATTCTCTTCCTTGTAACAATCCGGCATCACAGCCAAAACGGTAGTGAATACCGCCTAAAATGCGTGAGTTAGCAGCTTCTTCAGCGGCTTGCCAAAAATTATCGAAAGTCCGTGATGGGAGAGAAAACTGCACATTCGTGGTATCTGTAAACTGGAATGATGCTCCATGTGCTTCAGTTAGGATTGTAGCGGCAACTCCCGAAATCAGGCTATGCGCACTGGTATATTCTGGAAAAAGCGGACTCTCCAGTTTTGGTCGCCAATTGGGATCGATATAACGATTGATATAGGTTTCGGGCCTGATCAGGTCATAAGCAAACTTAGTATCCCAAGCCGCCATAAAACCATCTGCCATACCCATCGCCAGTTTGGCATAGATTGCGCTAGATTCCAATAAGCTTAGGCCGCGATGCTGACAAGCAATCTGATTGATCCCTATCCAGTGTCCTCCGGGAGTATTTTGTTTGCGGACTTGCATCAGATGACCATCAATTTTGAGCGGCCCCGGATTACAATCCCAATACACTGCTATGGCGATATCCTCTGCTGTAGCTTGGTCGACGATGGCTTTGATTTCCTCGGCGGCCTTGTAAAACTCACTGACGGGGCGTTCACTGAAGGTGATATCCAAAGACTTACGAAACTGAGCCGTCGAATCCATCACCCATGGCTGTAATTGATACCAATAGGGCTCCAATGCTTCGCCATAGGTTGGAGGAGTGGCTTCCCAAGAAGAGGCTAGTTTCTTGGTTTCATAGCGCGGCATTTTTCGCGTTCGGCCATAGCCGTCACGATTCGCTCTTGCAATCAAAACCTCACTCAGACTTTGCGCCCAAGCGGTACTAGCTTCATCTATCGGACCGAGGTCTATGAGCAATTCTTGTTCGATATAGTCGATCATATGATCGCGATAGACAAGATGTCTGGCTACTTCGCAGAACGCTTGAATCATGGCTTGATCCCACTTTGCCTGAGCGGGGGGAGTGGGAGCTTTCCAGTCTTTTATGATAGGGGAGGGACTCCGAAAATTGCTGTCTGCGGGCTGTAAAGCTTCATAAGCCGCTAGATTGGCGTAGGCATAGATCCGACTGGCCACGGGTGGCGGAAAATTATCCTCCGAAATAGTCTCTATCAATCGTCGATTGAGCCGGTGAATCAGATCAGGATCGTAGGTGTTAGATGTTGGTTGACTACTTGGCTGGCATGAGATGGCTAGCAAACAAAACAGGCCGATGATCCACAAGAGACTGGTTTTCATGGCCCTAATTTAGGACTAGGGAGTCAGAATGTAAATTATTGTTTCTAGACGCACTGCGTTTTGAAAACGCAGTGCGTCTTAGAAGCTACAACTTTTTGGCCAGATATCGTCAAATTTTTAAGCCAAAGGCCTGATCATTAAGTAAGCGGCGCAAAGAGGTCCTAGCAAACGCTAAAGCTAGTTTTACGCCATGGCAAAGGAACGAAATATGATATTTATTGGCTCCGATTTGCAATTCTCAAAAAAGAGTTAGTTATTTGATTTAACCAAACAGTTAAACTGCTGAGTCAAAGATGCCAGAAGCCCTAGATACCAAAGAAAAAATCATTGACGCTGCTCGTGAAGTCTTTACCGAAAAAGGTCTAGCAGGGGCTCGTATGAAGGAAATCGCGGAGCAGGCTGGTATCAATCAAGCATTATTGCATTATCACTTCAAAAGTAAGAAGGTATTATTTGACTTAGTTTTTCAGCGTCAGGCGGTCAAAATGTTCGGCGTAATCCGCAATGTGATATTTGCTGATAAGCCGCCGCTCGAAAAGATTGATGAATTGGTTGCGGGTGAGCATGAGGTGATGAAAGACTTCCCGACCCTGCCGCTATTTGTCTTGTATGAGAGTATGCAAAATCCAGAATTGATCACCGAATTTACCAAGGGAATGCCGGTTGGAATGTTGACGCAAAAGCTCTTTGGTGAATTTCAGGCGGCAATTGATGCGGAAGAGATAAATGATGTGGACCCTCGACATATATTGGTCAATACTATGTCTATGATCCTGTACCCAATGATTGCTAAGCCATTACTCAAGATTATGCTCAATCTCGATGATGCTGGCTTTGATGCGTTTATTGATGAAAGAAGCACTTTGGTGGCCAAATTTGTTCGTGCTGCGCTAGATAAAAAATCTTAGATATTTTTTTACCCCTTAATTAACTAAACAGTTAAACTGTATGATAAGGATGATTCAAACTTTTATGCTGCTCATAATCAGTGGATTACTGATGCCGATTATGAGCGCTCAGAGTCCTCCGAGCCTTAGTTTGGAGGATTGTTATGCCCTCGCACGGGAACAGCATCCCCAAGCCCAGCAAGCTCCTCTGATTGATAAAGCAACCGCCATACGACTTGATAATCTGCGTCGTCAGTGGTGGCCCAAAATTGGCCTATACGGCCAAGCGACCCTACAATCTGAAGTAACCTCGCTCCCCTTTGCACTACCGGGGATCGAAATCGAAAGCATCGCCAAAGATCAATACAAAGTCTACGCAGAGATCAATCAAACGCTCTATGATGGTGGTGCTAATCGTGTCCAAAGAGAGCTGCAAACGCTCCAGCAGTCCGTTGAAACCCAAGCTTTAGAAGTTTCGCTCTTTCAAGTAAGAGAGGGGATTGATCAAGCCTTCTTTGGACTTTTGCTCCTCGACGAGCAGTTAGCGCAGCTAGACCTGCTCGAAAAAGACCTGCAAACTGCTCAACAAAAAATCCAAGCCGCGATTGACAATGGCCTTGCCTTCAACACTCAGAAGGATATCCTGCAAGCAGAACGCCTCAAACTCAAGCAAAGGCGCATCGAGATCAATGCGGGTAAGCAGGCATTTGTCTCTCTCCTTTCTCGTATGACGGGCCAGGAAATTGCCGCTGAGACGCGCTTTACCAGACCTTCAGCACTGCTCGAACCTAGCAATAGCCTGAGCTTAAATCGGCCCGAGTTAGCGCTGTTTCAAAAACAGAGCAAACTGATCAGTGCTCAAAGTCAAATGCTAGAAGTACGCAAAATGCCAAAAGCGGGTCTTTTTGTACAAGCTGGTTATGGACGTCCAGCCCTCAACTTCTTGTCCAATGATTTTTCTCCTTATGCGATAGGTGGTGTGCGGATTAGCTGGGATTTGAATGCGTTTTATACCCAGAGCAATGATCTACAGCTAATCGATATTCAACGGCAGCAACTGCAAGTTCAGGAAGAGAGTTTTCGCTATCAGATTGGTTTGCAATCAGTGGGACAAACGGAAGAGATTCGCAAACTACAAGCCTTACTCGCTACCGATCAAGAGATCATCGACCTCCGCGAAAAGATCCAAAAAACTGCTCAAGCCCAACTTGAAAATGGGGTCTTAACCTCCAACGATTATATACGTGAACTCAATGCCGCTGACCAAGCGCGCCAAAACCAAATTATCCATCAAACCCAATTGTTATTAGCTCAGTATCAGCTCAAAAGCCTTTATAACAATTGATCTAATATAAATCCCAATGCTTAAATATAGTTTTCTCATATCGGTAAGTCTCCTGATGCTTGCTTGCCAATCTCCAACCCTAAGCTATGATGCTTCCGGCACTTTTGAGGCCGAGGAGGTCATCGTTTCCGCCGAGGCGAACGGTAAGATTCTTGCCCTTGCCTTAGAAGAAGGGAAAGAGCTACAAGCGGGGCAGCTCATCGGACATATTGATTCGATACAATTGATCCTCCAAAAGAAACAAGTGGAAGCCTCTATCAGTGCGATCCTCAGTCGGCGCCCAAATGTCGCTTCTCAACTAGCGGGCTTTGAAACCCAGATTGCAACGGCTAATCAGGAAAAGCTCAGAGTAGAAAAACTCCTCGCTGCCGAAGCCGCTACTCCCAAGCAATTAGATGATCTTAATGCTCAGATCAGAGTGCTAGAAAAGCAACTTTCGGCCAAGCGTTCGGCTTTAGCCACGACCACACGTAGCCTCAGTTCGGAGACAAGACCACTAGCGGTTAAGCTCGAACAACTTGATGAGCAGCTGCGCCGCACCAAGATTGTCAATCCGATTCCCGGCACAGTCCTTACCCAATATGCCCGTGCCCACGAAATGACCGGAGCGGGTAAACCGATTTACAAGATTGCGGATCTGTCAACCCTGACTTTACGAGCATATATCACGGGCAATCAACTGCCAAACATAGCCTTGGGCCAGAAGGTCAAAGTATTGGTTGACAATGGCGAAACTGGCTATAAAGACTATGAAGGGACCGTCAGTTGGATCGCTTCACAAGCGGAGTTTACACCTAAGACCATCCAGACGCAGGAAGAACGCTCCAATCTAGTATATGCGGTAAAAATTCGTGTGGCCAATGACGGATATTTGAAGATAGGTATGTATGGCGAAGTAGATCTCTAGCATATGAATGCAATCGAAATACAAGATGTTGTCAAGACTTATGAAAAGGGAAAAGTCTCGGCTCTCGAATCCATCAATTTTGAGGTGCGCCAAGGCGAACTCTTTGGCTTGATCGGACCAGATGGTGCCGGTAAAACGAGCCTTTTTCGCATCCTGACAACCCTTTTGCTGGCCGATAGTGGCACTGCGAGTGTCGATGGATTAGATGTGGTCAAAGACTATAAAGCTATCCGTCAACGGGTGGGCTATATGCCGGGAAAATTTTCGCTTTATCAGGATCTTTCGGTGGAAGAAAATCTCAACTTCTTCGCTTCGATCTTCAAAACCACCGTTGCCGAAAACTATGATCTGATCAAAGATATTTATGTGCAATTGGAGCCTTTCAAAAAGCGCAAAGCAGGTGCCTTATCGGGTGGAATGAAACAAAAGCTAGCTCTCTGCTGTGCCTTGGTACATAAGCCTACGGTTTTGTTTTTGGATGAGCCTACCACGGGAGTTGATCCAGTCTCGCGCAAAGAGTTTTGGGGCATGCTCAAAAACCTCAAAACACAAGGTATCAGCATTTTGGTATCCACGCCTTATATGGATGAGGCCGGACTGTGTGATCGGATTGCTTTGATTCAAAACGGTCAGATTCTGTCAATAGACACTCCCGAGGGCGTTATCGCAGACTATCAAAAACCCCTTTGGTCCATCCAAGGCCCTAATATGTATCCACTTCTTAAGGACCTGAGAGATTACCGTTTTACGGAACGCTGCTATGCGTTTGGCGAAAGTCATCACCTCACCCTCACGGATGATGAGCAAGTGGGCAAAACCGAAATACAAGCGTTCCTCGCAGAGAGAAACCATCACGATGCCCAAATCTCTCTCATCACGCCTACGATCGAAGACTGTTTCATGGCCCTAATGCGCGAATAATATGAAGGATATAGTCATCAAAACCGATAAACTGACCAAGAAATTTGGCGACTTCATCGCGACCAATGAGGTTACCTTTGAAGTGGAACGAGGGGAAATATTTGGCTTTCTCGGAGCCAATGGCGCTGGTAAAACTACGGCGATGAAAATGCTTTCTGGTTTGCTCAAACCATCTTATGGGCAAGCGACTGTCGCGGGCTATGACGTCTATCGTGAGACGGAGCAGATCAAAAAGAATATTGGTTATATGAGTCAAAAATTCTCGCTCTATGAGGATTTGACCGTAGCAGAAAACATCCGCTTTTATGGCGGCATCTATGGCCTGAGCAATAAAGCGATCAAAGCCAAGTCCGAAGCCTTGCTAAACCGTCTCGGTTTGATGCGCGAGGCCAAAACCTTGGTCGGCTCTCTGCCATTGGGTTGGAAGCAAAAACTCTCCTTTTCGATCGCTATTCAACATGAGCCTACTATCGTCTTTTTGGATGAGCCAACAGGAGGCGTTGACCCGGTTACGCGTCGGCAGTTTTGGGATTTGATTTATGAGGCGGCGGCGGCTGGGGTTACGATTTTTGTGACTACTCACTATATGGATGAAGCCGAATATTGCGACCGTGTTTCGATCATGGTTGATGGGGTGATCGAAGCCTTAGATAGCCCTGCAGGACTCAAAACCCAATTTGGAGCAGCAAATATGGATGAGGTTTTTCAACAATTAGCTCGCGGTGCAAAACGCGGAGATTAAGCAATGAAGAATTCTATTCCTCCCCCTGCCCCCTCCAAAGGGGGACAACCTATGGTTTGGTTCGCAATATCCCCCTTTGGAGGGGGCAGGGGGAGGAACGAGAGAATCAGAGAGTACTTGTTTCATTTTGATTTACTACTTAGGCCTTACATTGAAAATTAAAGCATGCGTTTCCTCACCTTCATAAAAAAAGAATTCTATCACATCCTACGAGACAAGCGTACGCTCTTGATCTTGTTTGGGATGCCGGTAGCACAGATATTATTGTTTGGTTTTGCCTTGACCAATGAGGTCAAAAATGCCAAGCTTGCGGTATGGGATCAGGCTGGAGACGCTCATAGCGAACGCCTCGTCCAAGCTCTCGTCGCTAGTCAATACTTTGAACTTAGCCACCGCATAGAAAGTCAGGATCAGTTAGAACCCGTTTTTCGTTCTGGCGAAGCAGGTCTAATCGTGGTGATTCCTCCTTCAATGGAAAATGATCTTGCGCACGAACATCAAGCCAAAGTGCAACTCATCGCAGACGCTACCAACCCCAACATTGCCACTACTTTGGTCAATTATGCC
Source organism: Bacteroidia bacterium (assembly GCA_045106675.1). GTDB lineage: Bacteria > Bacteroidota > Bacteroidia > J057 > J057 > JBCAWW01. The sequence goes on along the minus strand of JBGCFA010000327.1, from coordinate 1,717 downwards.
TCGGCCATCATCCGGAGTCATGGCACTATGAGTCGCGTGCAACAAGCACCGCCCTACCAGATAGGAGTAGAAACTCGGATGCTCTACAATCCCCAACAAAATGATGCCTACAACTTTGTGCCTGGGGTAATGGCTATGGTCTTGATGTTGGTGAGCGCGATGATGACTTCTATTGCCATCGTCAGAGAAAAAGAAATGGGGACGATGGAAGTGCTTTTGGTTTCACCCATGAAACCGATCCAGATTATCCTTGCCAAAGCAGTACCATATCTGATACTCTCGCTCGTCAATGTCGCCACTATCTTATTGCTGAGTGTTTATGTATTGGATGTCCCGATCAATGGCAGTTTAGTGCTGCTGGTATTGGAAGCGATGTTGTTTACTATTGCTTCGCTGGCTTTGGGATTATTGATCTCTTCGATAACAGATTCGCAGCAGACAGCGATGCTCATCTCGATGATGGGTTTGATGCTGCCGACGATCATTTTTAGCGGCTTTTTGTTCCCGATTGAAAATATGCCACTTCCGCTGCAAGTGATCTCCAATGCAATCCCTTCCAAGTGGTTTTATATGATTGTCAAAGGTGTGATGATCAAAGGACTTAGTCTCGATGGCGTCTGGAAAGAAACCGTGATTTTAGGAGGTATGACCTTCGCGCTCATTACTGTCAGTTTAGCTAAATTTAAAATTAGACTAGCATGAGAACCCTGAGATTTTTACTCCAAAAAGAGTTTAAGCAGATCTTTCGGGACTCTGCCATCATACGCCTGATTTTTATTCTGCCTGTGGTTCAATTGGTGGTTTTGCCTTTGGCTGCAGACTATGAAGTCAAAAATGTCAATGTCGCGATCGTAGATCAAGACCATAGCACTTATACTCGTCGCATGACGGATGCATTTTCTCAGTCTGCTTATTTCAATTTAGTGGGCCATTTTGATAACTATGATGTTGCACTGGGACAGATCGAATCTGATGCCGCCGATTTGATCATTGTGTTTCCCGCTAGCTTTGAAGAAAAATTGATCCGTGAAAACCACAATACAATTTTCATGGCCGTCAATGCCATCAATGGTGTCAAAGCTAATCTGGGCAGTGCTTATGCGATGCAGGTCTTACAAGGCTTTAGCCAAGATATCCGAACGGAATGGATTCAACTTCCTAGTTTTAGTCCTCAAGCTCAGTTGCAAATCGAAGCTTCCTATTGGTACAATCCGACCATGAATTTTCAAATCTTCATGGTACCGGGTATTCTCGCCATCTTGATGACCATGATAGGCGCCTTTTTGGCAGCCCTCAATATTGTCAAAGAAAAAGAAGTAGGTACCATCGAGCAGCTCAATGTTACGCCCATCCGTAAGCATCATTTTATCCTTGGCAAACTGATTCCGTTTTGGGTCTTAGGCTTTGTGATATTGACGCTTGGCTTGGGGATCTCTTATATTGCCTATGGCTTAATACCCTTGGGGAGCATCGCCCTTCTATACGGCTTTACAGGCGTCTTTTTGGTGACGATTTTGGGCTTTGGTTTGTTGATCTCAACCCTCGCAGATACCCAGCAGCAAGCGATGTTTATCGCCTTCTTTTTTATGCTGATCTTCATCTTGTTGAGCGGACTATTTACCTCGCTTGACAGTATGCCTGAATGGGCGCAGATTATTGCCTGGATGAGCCCTGTTACCTACTTCGTCGAAACGCTTCGTATGATCATGCTCAAAGG
>JBGCFA010000326.1:0-4489 GCA_045106675.1 Bacteroidia bacterium | reverse complement strand
CTCCACATCCAAAGGGTATAGATCACATTACGCCCGCGGCGAACGCTTCTAATAATATCTTTGGCCACTTTGCTAGGCTCTCCAGTGATCACGGGAGGCAAATCCATACTCTCAGTCATAGCGGTACGGACAAAGCCGGGCTTTACAGTCATGACATGTACTCCTTTGCTAGCCAAACGATTGCGCAAACCAGATAGATAAGCCGTCAAACCTGCTTTAGCACTCCCATACAAATAATTGCTAGCACGACCACGATCACCCGCTACCGAACTAATGCCGATGATCTTACCGCTGCCTCTTTGCTCAAAAGTCTCAGCGACGCGTTCCAGAATGGAGACTGCACCCACATAGTTGACCGCAAGGGTCTGTTGGGCCTCGTTCCAGTCTTGCTGCGCTCGTTCTTGCTCGCCGAGATAACCAAAGACTAGGTAAACCCAATCTGGCGGGGTAGCTAAACTCCCCCAAAAATCAGCATGCGTCTCATAGGCCTGCGCATCAAAGCTCGCCACTTCGACCTTGACCTCATACCTGATACGCATATCCTGAGCATCCTTTTCTAATTCGGCTAAGTTTCGGCCAGCCAGTACAAGACTCGCTCCCTCAGTAGCATGTTGGTGAGCAATCGCTCGTGCGATATCCGAAGTCGCACCCAAAATCAATATGTTCATTGCATCCATCTTGCCGCAAACATAGGAAAACTTCCGTCATCGGCCTATGTAAGATGCGAGCTATTTAGCGCAAGCTGACCAACTGACTATTTAAGGTTATTATATGAACACTCATTCAATTTATTCCGATAAATCGGACAGTATTGAAAGTGAAGAGTTATTGCGTTCGGCAAGGCCGCAGATCAAAACCGCCTCTAATACTCCCGAAGGTCGAAATAGGGCCGATAGATGATGACATAGCTTGCCTTTTTAGCTGAGTCTCATATTGGTATTTTTGTATTACAACTTTTCTTATTACCCAAATAAATACATCAATCGTCCTGCATGATCAAATGCTTACTCATATGGTGTACAATCTGTTTGTCGCTCTTCAGTGCAAGAGGACAAAACACATTTTATATGAGCAATGCGACTGTAGGCGCTTGTCGCGGAACGCTATATGACTCCGGCAATGGTACAACTTTGGGACATTATGGGCATACTGAAAATTATACGTTTACGATTTGCGTACAGGATTCTGCCGAAATATTTTTTGAGTTCAATAGTTTTTGTACTGAGCTAGATTTTGATGTCTTGCGGATTTTTGATGGGCCTGATACTTTATCGCCTCAAATAGGCTTGCCTTATAGTGGTACCCAAACTCCTCCTCCAGTGGTTTCCAGCGGCAATTGTCTGACGATCCACTTTGTTTCTGATGCCAATATCTCGTGTACTGGCTGGCAAGCACGCTGGACTTCAACGCAAAGTGATCCTCCTGAAAGTACGCCTATTCAATTTTCCCAAAGCCAGGCGAGTTGTGGCACCAACACAGTACAAGTCCAATTTGCTACGCCAGTTGCCTGTGATTCGATTCATCCGGGAGCCTTTTTTATCACAGGACCACGGAGCAATATCGTCACCTCAGCTACGCCCCTCAATTGCCAAAATGATAGTACCAACTCGGTACAACTACAACTTTCACCGGGCTTTACTTGGAGTGGTGATTATGTAGTAGAGTTCCATAAACGCTACCTAGATGATTGCGATAGTCTGTGGACTTTGGTTACTCTTGATACTATCCAAGTACCCAATTGCCCCATCGGAGTAGACCTGAGTGTAGATCAGGATACGATCTGTCTCGGTCAATGCGTCAATCTCAACGCAATGGCCTTTAGTGGTGATCGTCAAAACTATCATTACGAATGGAATGTATCCGCCATTGACTCAGCCCGTATCCGCATTTGTCCGACTCAGGATACGATGATCACGGTCAAGGTTACGGATGAAAGTAATTCGACGCCAGCCTACGATACTATATATGTATATGTCAATCAGCCGCCTCAAACTGGGCCTGACGAAATCCTCTGCCAAACGGCAGATACGATACATTTGCAGGCTAGCCCCATAGGAGGTTGGTGGTCAGGTGTCGGCATCACCGATCCTGGAGAAGGTATATTTGACCCGATGGATGCTGGGGCGGGTATTTTTACGATTACCTATCACGCTCTCAACAACTGCCAAGCCCAGATGCAAGTTGAGGTAAAACCGATCTTTGCGGGTCCAGCTGCTGCAGCTTGCCTTGCGGTAGATACTTTTCACCTCAAAGGGGCAGAGCCGGCTGGGGGAATTTGGTATGGACCATTTGTGAGAGATTTTAACGCGGTTTTTGAGCCTGATAGTAATGGCAGCTTTACTATCTTTTATGAAAAAGATGGTTGTGTGGCCGAAAAAAAGGTGTTTATCGGAGACATCAATATTGAGCAAGACAAAGACACCGTCTGCGAATCTACCGTACCTTACAATTTGTTGTTTTTTCCACCGGGCGGAGTATGGTATGGCAATGGTATCATCGATAGTATGCAAGGGGTATTTTCTCCGGGACTCGCGCGTTCTGGAGACCAGACTCTCTACTACAAAGTCAATGGCTGTATAGACTCCATCAAGGTCTTTGTCCAAGCTTTGTCGATTGGTGGCAACCTCATTCTTTGTCCACAAAATGAACCTATCTGGCTCGGTACTGCCAATCCTCCCGGAGGCTATTGGTCTGGTATGGGGGTAATTGATTCCTTGGGAGGGATTTACGATCCCTCTTTTGCTACGGCTGACTTCAATGATGTAGTGACTTATACACGTGGTGAGTGCTATGCAAGCCGCAACGTCCTGATCCGAGTTACCAATGTAGATATTGATACGATCTGGTTGTGTGGCACTGATGATCCGATACAATTGGATTGGGATCGGACTCGCCGAACGCCTTATAACGGCCTTTGGGATGGCGCAGGTGTCACGGTGCAAAACTTCCCCGGCACTTTTGACCCAAAAATAGCAGGGCCAGGCGATCATATGCTTACTTATACCGCCAATGGCTGTGTAGATACTTTGACCATCCGCATTCGTCCCAATACCATATTGACAGATACGACAGTCTGTGAACTTTCAGACCCTATCACTATCCGTACCTCTGCACCCGGTGGTTATTGGTCTGGTCCGGGTTTGGTTGACGATAGATTGGGCATTTTTGACCCTCAGATCATGGGGATCGGGGTGCATTATGTTTATTATCAAACGCCACAAGCTTGCGTAGACAGTATGCCAATCCGCATAGAACCCTTGGGTACGGCTAGTTTACTCGATTTTGGGACAGACTTTTGCTATCAAGATACGCTCATCGTATTGCAGGCAATCCCTTCTGGAGGAGTCTTTTCAGGTCTAGGAGTGGTGGATAGTATTTTCAACCCAGCTTGGGCAGGAGCAGGTTCACATCGTGTCGAATACACACTCGGTACGGGAGGATGTGCCGTCACTGATTTTCAAGCGGTCAGCATCGGAGAGCCCATTGTTTTGGAAGATACCATCCTCATTGATACGCTTTGCTTTGGTAATTATCTCCTTTTGGAAGCCCAAAATAGCGGTGGCTCTGGGCTTTTTCGCCAATATCTATGGACACCGAGCAATAGTCGCTCTGATACCTTGGTGGTTCATCCTGCGCAAAGCACTACTTATTATGTAGAGGTGAGTGATGGATGTTCTGACCCCTCCATCGGGGAACGCCAAGTCGTGGTCAAAGATTCCATGGAAGTTAGTTTTAGTGTAAGTGCTCCTCAATGCTCAGGAGAATCTGGCTTTGCGATCGCGACGGTCTTTCCACCCGGCTTTTATGCTTATGAATGGAATGTGAATCCAGTCCAATTAAGTGATACTCTATACGCGCCGACACATTATGACTATCGAGTCAATATTACGGACCTTGTCAACGGTTGTGAGACTGAAGCTAAAACCGAGATCCCAAATTCACCGCTGGTAAGAGCAAATTTTCTCCCCAATCCCAATGAAGAATGTGTTAGCACCGCCAATGCAGTAGTGGAGTTTTTGGATGTTAGCCGAGGAGGCATAAACGGTATCTGGTATTTTGGCGATGGCGACTCTACAGCATATATACCGGGCGTCAATCCCAAACATATCTATGCTGAGGCCGGACAATATCGCGTCATGCTTTTTATCGAAAACGAAGCCGCTTGTCCTGATAGTTTTTCAAAAGTTGTATGTATCGTTCCAGAAAAGCCTCAACTACATATTCCCAATGCTTTTTCACCTAATGGGGACCAAGTCAACGATGTGTTCGCCGTCCGAGGCGTAGGTATCCTCCAATATCAACTCAGAATTTACAATCGTTGGGGTAAAGTAGTTTTTGAATCCCAAGATCCCACCGCTGTTTGGGATGGGACTTGGCAAGGCCATCCTGCGCCTGAAGGGGTTTACGCATATTTTATTGATGGCTGGTATCGTAGCGACAATCCTTTGATAGAATACGGCCCTACCCTGCTCAAAGAGCGCGGATCGAT
>JBGCFA010000325.1:0-7802 GCA_045106675.1 Bacteroidia bacterium | reverse complement strand
CTGATTAAATCACACACTTTACTAAAATCGCTACACGTAGATGGGAGAGGAACCAAAAAATCTATCAATCTTCAAAAAGATTGCCACGATCATTTTAGCATTTGGCCCTGGAATCTTTGCCATCGGATATACGATAGGTACGGGTAGCGTTACTTCCATGATTGTAGCTGGTAGCACCTATGGCATGCAATTGTTATGGGTACTGCTCCTTAGTTGTTTTTTTTCGGGCGTATTGATCTACGTTTATGGCAACTATGCCCTAATTTCAGGCGAGACGGCCCTTTATGGATTTAAAAAGCATATTAAGGGAGGCAAGGTTCTGGCAATCCTAATTATCGCAGGCATTACTTTTGGTCAATGAAACTCTTTAATGGGGATTCTCGGTATTTCCTCCAATGTTATTTACGAGCTAATCGCCTTAAACTATCCCGATATAGGCAGCTATAAATATGAGATTGTACTGGGGATAGCTATTCTCATTATTGGCAGTTTCTACTCACTGATGCTCGTTGGGAAATATACCTTTTTCGAAAAGATCTTAGTGATCTTTGTGAGTATCATGGGGCTTTCTTTCATTATTTCACTGTTTTTTGTACATCCTCTACCGATTGAAGTAGTCAAAGGACTCATCCCTACAATACCTGATGTGCCTGGTGCTAAAATGATGGTAGCTGCATTTGTCGGTACGACTATGGCGGCGGCTACATTTTTGTCAAGACCGCTATTCATTAAAGGAAAAGGGTGGACAGGAAAGGATCGAACAAGGCAGAAAAATGATGCTATCGTTGCGGCCTCATTAGTTTTCATCATCAGTGCAGCGATCATGGCAGTGGCACATGGAGCATTATTCAATCAAGGAAAGGTAGTAATTCAAGTGCTTGACATGGCCAATACTTTGGAACCTGTAGCGGGTAAAATGGCTGTAACAATCTTCTTTTTTGGCACCTTAAGTGCGGGACTATCCTCCATATTCCCCTGTTTATTAATCGCACCACTATTGTTAGCTGACTACCAATCAGGTGAACTAGATACGAGTTCTCGACAATTTAGAGTCGTCACCTTTATTGCTTGTTTGGTGGCTTTAATTGTTCCTGTATTTGGGGGCAACCCAATAGAAATTCAAATTATTTCTCAAGTCTTCAATGTCTTTGTACTCCCTGCTGTGATCCTAGGGATCGTTTTGATTATCCGAAAAACGGATGTTATGAAAGGGCATAAGACCAATTTATTCATTCAAGTGAGTCTTTATGCGGCATTCTTGTTTGCTTGCGTGATCTCTTATAATGGCGTCGTGGCGGTTTTGGAGTACTTTTAGTGAGCAAGGACTTAGCTTCGAGGCAAGCCTTGCCGAAGCACATTAGTCGTACATACTAATTGTCTATTATTTCATTTATTCTCAATCATGGTTTTACCCAGCTAACTTGCTCCCAGTTTTCTTTTATATATGTTTGAGGCTCTCCTTCGGTAGATCTTCCGTTCTTTATTATTTCGGTTATTTTTTCAGTCAGTGTTTTAAGCGTTTCTGGATATTGAAAATACAGATTTGTGGTCTCCTCAGGATCATCTTCCATATTGTATAGTTCATAGATGGGTTCGCCTTCCTTAGGGATTAATAGTTTAGGCGCTAATGAGCCACCTGATCCACGCAACATATTTAGCTTCCATTTCCCTTCTCGGATAGCAAAATACCCTTCACTGGAATGATGGATGACTGCCCCCCTTAGATTATCACTGAATTGATCGTTCTGCAAAGCAGGGTATAAACTATAACTATCCTCTCCAGCATTATCGGGAATTGAAGCGCCAATGATATCCGCAATTGTCGCAAGAAAATCAGTTTGACAAACAGGGAAGTTAATTTTTCTCCCTGCTTGAATTACTTTTGGCCAGCGCATCAAGAAAGGGACACGATGCCCTCCTTCATATATATCTCGTTTTCCCCCTTTGAAATGAAGATTGCTAAAATGCTGATAGGTATCTCTCTGATAGCTGTAATTTGTTTCAGGGCCATTGTCAGAAGTAAATATTACTAGTGTATTTTCATCAATACCGTTTGCTTTCAATGCATTGAGCAGCTGGCCAACTCGATAATCCGTTTCCTCCATAAATGCACCATAATTTCCTGCCTGACTTCTCCCTTGAAAATCCGGATGCGTACAATGTGGTAAATGTGGACTCGTTAAAGCCAGATATAAAAAAAACGGCTTTCCCTCTTTTGCAGCTACTGCATTTTGGTCAATATATGCGACCGCCTTATCCGCAAATGTTTCCAGCACCAATTCATCATTAAATGATTGGGCAACTTCTACCCAATTCTTCCCTTCACCTATTTGTTGATCATATGGGGGAGTCATTCTATAAGTTCTCTCTGTGACAGTAAACTTCTTTTTAGTCCACAAAGTCGGGGGATCCAAAACCCTATCATTTTCCAAATAAGTCAAAATACCATAATTCATTGATGCTGGTATACCAAAAAAGTAGTCAAAGCCTTTTTCAATTGGCCCATCAGTGAAGGGTTTGGACCAATCTCTGTTCTTGCCCAAACTGCCAGCAAACTCCATCTGAAGATGCCACTTACCAACCATTGCAGTCTTATAGCCATTTTTTCGAAGCAAGGAAGCAATGGTCATTCGATCTTTTTCAATCAAACAAGGACCATCAGCTCTCAATACTCCTTTTTTCAAAGCGGTTCTCCAACTATAGCGACCAGTTAGTAACGAATATCGTGAAGGGGAGCAAACGCCATCGCTACTATGTCCATCTGAGAAGATCAATCCCTCTCTGGCTATTTTATCAATATTGGGGGTTTGAAACTTTGCTTCAGGATTTAATGCACTGACATCTCCATAACCTTGATCATCAGTATAAATAATGATGATATTGGGGTGCTGAACATCATTACTTATTGGCCCACAGGACAAAAAAAGCAAACAGATTAAACTTAGATTTTGTACAGTCATAAATCAAAATAATTCTCAATCCTACTTAAGCCAAGACCAGCGCTGCCCCCAATCCATCAGAGCATCATTACGCCATTGCAATACTGTTTGTGCCCCTTGCCATCCATTGTCATACAACTCAGGATCTGAGAGTTCTGTATACCAATTAGCTCCTAATTTATAAGCATTGACGGAAGTACCACCAGGCCAAATGTTGTTCACCACTAATGAACCTTTTTGCTCAGGAAAGCCAGGAATTTGAGAAGTGATCTCATAGGTCAAAGTCTCTGCCTTTTTAGGCGCATACCTTATCGCATATTTCCCTTTTCCAAGGTAATATCCGGACCATTTTTGTTTCCCTACTCCTGCATACACGGTCATCGTAAAACAAGCAGAATCAGGAGGAAAATCTATTATGGGCCCCTTGATTTTGTACTCAACAATAGAATAAACTGAAACAGTATCCTCAATTGATGTAGTACGATTGAAGATAAATTTGGGACTATAAGTAGTTTTCCCAAAACGGCCTCCCCAACTATCACTTTGGGGATCATCAAGATCGCCATTCATGACATAAAGAAGTGAAGGGGTATCTCCCATCTTGATATTCCCTTCATAATAATTTTTAAAATCTTCGCCCAGATATCCGGCTTCATTGATGAAGTACTGATAATATTCTTCATTTCGAAGACTGTCAGGAGAATTGCTATTTGAAAAAAATCCTCGGTATGCAGCATTAGCTTCTATGAACCACAGATCGGGGAAACTTTCTACAATGTAGCTATAGCTGTTAGTGCTCCATTTTTTATTGGGACCGCCAATCCAATAAACTTTGATTTTGTTTTTTATTTCGGGAGCATCATGTAATGCCTGAGCCAAATCATCGAGTCCTCCCCATACAAGTATCCAAAGAGGTTCTTCACTTTCTTTTTTAGCACACTTTATAATCCAGTCTGAACCTTCCGTTGCCGTCGTATAACCCATAAAAGGCGCAGCGCCTTGTCTGCCTTGTTTACAGAGTGCTCGTAAAGAATTAGGCGATGGATAGTCTGAAGAATGCTCTTTTAGTTTGGGCAAGTCCCTTTCGTATAAAGCAATCATATCTAAAATGTTTTGCTTAGCGCCAAACCCATAAGAAGGAGAAGAAATCAGCCCTTCGGTTTGAAACATATCGCTATACATCAAAAAATGTATCATCGACTGATTATCATCCGGATCAGTCCCCCCAATATCTGTACTAATAAGGATGCGGGGCTTAGTTAAGTTTTCCTCGTTTGAAGAAGTACAAGCATAAAAGATCAAAAGGGGAACAATTAAAATCAGCTTATTCATATTCCTTTTCGCTTTTTCGCCATGGCATTGAAGTGAATATACCTCAGCATCTCCAAATCAAAAAATGTTACACCACAAGTTGTAGGCAACGATAGATCGACCTATACCATCTAAGCAGTAAAGGAGGCTACCTCTAACAGCAAGCAATCAGCGATAAAACCACTGATTCTCAACTCAATTCCTTGCCTCTATGATCTGACAAACCTTAGCCAATACTTCATCTTCTCCCGCTAATATCGTTTCGATCCTTGGCACACATTCGATATCCGGTCGGACTCCATGCCCGTCATTAGCAAAATCAACCCGCGAAACAGATTGGATGGCAGGCAAGACGATTTCAATTTTGCTATGAGGCAAAATCAATTTGAGTAGATCACTAGCAGTTTGACTGACGGGATTGCTCCCCGCTTCTTCTCCCACAAAGATCGCTTCTGTATGAGTTTTTAGCTGACCGAGAAATTCGCCCGTAGCCGAGGCACTCGCGGCATTCATCAATACGTATAGCGGACCTCGATATGCGTTTTTCTGAGGCTTTAACTTTACTTTATCAGCCCCTTTCACGACAAATAGACTATCACCAGGGACGATATTTTGTCGATGAAAGTGCTTGAAAAACATTTCCTCTTCAAAGTTGTGCGGAGTCGGTATTTTGTCCACCATCGCGTATTCTGCCAAAGTTGGTTGGACAGGCGCTGCAATCAAGTATTCTAACAGTTGCCAACTCGCTTCTGGATAACCGCCTCCATTGTGACGAAGATCTAAGATCAAAGCAGCCGATGGTTCATCCTCTAAACTCGTAAAGGTTTCGGCTAAGAATTTTCGATAATCTCGTGCTTTCTCTGGCTGAAAACTACCGATTTTCATCACTGCTGCCTCGGCTCGGCGCTCAAAAGTATAAGAGGCTTTCTGAGGCCGATTTTGAGGAGCTAGGCTAGGCTTTTGGGCCAATATTTCGGCGAGCGGCAAGGCCTTGATACTAGCGGTTTTTATGGAGTCATCCGCTTCGCGGAACGATAGATCGAAGCGTTCGGCACAGCCGTAAAAATAGGCATAGTAGCGAGCGAAAGCATAACTCGCCGCATAAGCAGGCAGTGTCTGATTGTAGCCATCACGGGGAATATTGTCGCACATCTGAGCAAAGAGGACATCCATCGACTCCCCATTAATACTCAGGATTTGTTTGCCCTTACCGACAACTTGCTCCTTGCTCAAGTCCTCCAACACATAGAGCGTATCATGCCGATGATAAAGCTGGAAGGGAAAGCGCAATGAATCAGTTTGCAAACTCTCGATATAGCTAGCAGGTGGATTGATTTTGCTGTGTCCATTGGCAATCAGTTTATTGAGCGGCAGCAGTAGTCGATACAAATCCAATGCATGCATCCCGGTTTTGAGAGAAGCTTCAATCTGTTCAAAACAACGATCCAGACTTTCTTTTGGCGTATAGAGATATAAAGCCGGATGTACCGTTTCGAGATTTTGACGCAATAGCTTGAGATCAGTTTTCAATTGTGTCAGGCTCAAAGCTTCATCATAGCGAGGCTCCACTATGGAGAGGCTCCCCCTCAAAAACAAAGCGATGAGAGGGAGCCCAAATAGGATGAGAAATTTCTTCATGGATCTCACTATTCGATAATGACAGAGGTCGATTGCTCTTTCACCCTTCCCGTTTGGGTGGTGATTTCAACGGCGATTACGGCCTCGCCTGACTTAGCTTCAGCCCCAATCTCGATCAGCTCGGTGATTGCCCAACGTTTGCCAGTGAGATCGTCATAGGTTTGGTGGTACTCTAGGGCGTCGATGTGGACTTCGGCAGATTCAAGTCCTTCACTATTGATGGCACTTATTACCAAATTGAAGGATTCTCCCGGCTTAAGGCTCTGGGTGCTCTGGTCCATATCGACCGTTACGGATAAAGACTCGATAGTCTCTTGGCTACAGGCTGAACATAGCACGATAAATACGATGGCAATTAATTTCATTTGCATAATCTTATTGTTTGTTTTGCTCAAGATTACGGCAAAAAGGGGCCTGCAACGTCTCATTGGAAGCAGTGGGACCTATTGAGACAATTCTTTTTTATAAGCCGATGGCGAACGCCCCGTCACTTTTTTGAAGATGCGATTGAAACTACTCTTAGATTTGAAGCCACAATCCAATGCCACTCCCAAGATCGTAAAGTGAGCATAAGCAGGACTGCCGAGTCGAGTTTTGACTTCCTCTACACGGTACTGATTGATTAGATCATAAAAGTTTTGCTCGACATAGTGATTGAGCAAAGCCGAAAGTTTTTTATCAGTAGTCGGCATCATCTCCGCCAACTGATTGAGGCTCAAATCTTCCTTGAGATAAGGTCGATCAGTCTTGATGACTTCAAACAGTCGCTGCTTTAGTGCGTCAATCTCTGCGGCATCGGTATTGCTGAGATGATGTTGTATACTTTGCTTAGGGTCAGCAGCGACCTCATTGATAGGCGGAGCCAAAAGATATTCAGGCAGGAGGATTCGAGACTGCGAGGAGCCATAGTACCAGAGGTAGAGAACCAAGGCGATCAGGACATAGGTCATGAGGTAGGCGGTGCCGAACGCCGGGACAAAGCCGCTGGCCTCCAAAATCGCTAAAAAGATATTGAGACAGACCGTAATCACCACCCCGATCAGCAATACCTTGATCCAATACAAATCTCGTTGATGCAAATTGGAGTATTGCTGGCGGATGTTTCGCTGGTAGCGCTGCCAGAGTTGATAACTCAGCCAGCAATAGCCCAATAGATAGACCGCTTGCAATTGCAGCCAGTTTTCGTAGCCTTCGATGAAATCGCGGTAAAGCGACCACTCGCCTCCGGCCCAATAGCTAATCGCAATCGGTAGCGTAATCACCAAAAAGTAAATCCCAAAAGGGATAAAATGCTGCCAATGTTGCCTTAATGGTTTTGTTTCTAAAGGAGATAGAGATTTGAGATATACCCAAAACAAAGGCCCCACTAAAAATCCAATCGCATCTGCTACCAAAAAACTCAAGCCATATAGTGAGTTCATGCCATTGGAAGCAGCATAATCTTGTACAATCGCAAAAAAAATGCAAACAAAGATCAGAGAAAGGATTTGTTTTGGCCGCGTTCGCGTGCGCGCCAAAGAAAAAATGATGATGAGGTTTACTACCAAACCAAGCGTCAGCAATAGGTTTATCAATTGATCCATTGGCTATAGGACAAGATTATTGATCCGAAGTGGCTTTAGTAATCCGCTTTACTTCCTTGACCAATAGCGGAAAAGCTGGCAAAGTCATATTATGCCCATAGCCATCCATCTCCATGATCCGCGTTTCTTGATGTCCAGCGACTTTCATCATGCGCATCATATAGGCGTTTTCTTCATAGCGACCCAGCAGTTCGAGTTCTCGATCTCCGGTGATGAGCAACAAAGGCGGTGCATCAGCTCTCACATGATAGAGAGGTGCTAGTTCGTCAAGTATGGGTTGAGTCCCTTTGATGCCTCGCTCCTCGCGAACGGTAAAATGCGTAATCGTATG
>JBGCFA010000324.1:0-10351 GCA_045106675.1 Bacteroidia bacterium | reverse complement strand
ATTCGATGTATCTTTTTAAGACCTACATTGCGCTATCTGCTCAACAAAACTGCCAAAGCTCTTATAGACGAATTGATCCTAAGCGGTTCCTATTTATCATAATATCTGAGGCTTGCTTAGGGCGCTGGTGATAGCTTTTCCTAAGCAGACACTTACAGCGAATTGACTTAGGATAGACGCCTCAGTGATTTCAACTTATGACAAAGACCTGAAGATTTTCGCTTCACTCCTCCCCTATTCTAATTTCACTTCAGAAGCAATATTTAGTAAGATATTACACTGGATAAAACAATTGTAAAAAATTAAGTATTTTAATACATGTATTAAATATTACTTATCTATTGAATACTTATATGAACTTAGTATGCCCCTCCTGCTCACGCAAAACGACTGCTCTTGAAGTGGAAAACATGGACTTTGGCGTTGTAAGCTGTCAAGATTGTAGCACTGAATATCACATTTTAGGCTATTCAATTGATCAAGATGATCGATCCTACAAACAAATAACCCAGACGCCAAAAGGGCTCAGATTCAAACAGTTAGAAAAAGGCACTCGATTCATTATCAAAAATGACAAAGGGAAAGTCCTATCCCTTATTTGGGCAATATTGGTTTTGGGAATCACTGGCTTAATTGTGAGTGCCGAACCTAATCCAAACAATGTTGGCAAGTTCGACTTTGTGGCCATACTCACCCTAGCTGCTATATATTTGTCCGTTCCCTTATCTATATATTTCGCATTTCGAAACCGCTGTATCGAAATGCATCCATCAAAAATACAGATAGCTTATTCGTTTTTGGGATGGATACATTTCCCTATAGAGTATCTAATAACAGATTTTGAACAGTTTTACGTCCACAAACGTGTGCTAAAAAGTAAAGGAAAGCGATATGTCAGATATTCTCTCATTGGAAAAACCAAAGATCTGCAGACCAAGCTCCTGATTGAGAATATTCGATCTTTTTCCATTGCTTTTTTTCTTGAGCAGGAACTTGAAGAGTATTATGGTATCGTAGATGAAAGTTTGCTGGGAGAATTTGATCCACGCAAAGAATTAGATAAGGACTGGAACCTTGGGGATTCGTTTCTTTTTGTGAAAAAGGTCCTGAAAAACACCAAAGAAGAGGAAGCACGCACAGGCATACAATATAGGCAGGGAGAAAAGCCGAATGCTACCATGCCTATGTTGGTCAAAAAAATGGAACAAGCAAAAAGGTATCGTTCGTATTGAGAGCGAGAGTTTCTGTGGTACGGAAAAACAAGAGAGGGAATCGTTCCGCGAAGCGGGAAAGGGCCATAATCTAAGCCAAAATATTGATCGGTCACACTAAGGGGGAAAAGCCTAAGAGATCAATCCGATCCCTATCAATACTAAGGTGCTCATTTTGGAGGGAAAGTAAGCACTAGTTCGAAATCGTTTTCTCCTATATAATGCACATCAGTGGCGCAATAGGAAACAAAGAATCTGTCTCCTTCATTCAAGATCGTTTTACTGTCACCGTGAAGCATATAACCATTGCCTTTGCTGACAATCCCTGCGTAAAATGAATCTGAAGATTTTACGAATTTTACAGAAATATCCAATCGATTGACGGAAAAACAAGTTGTCTGCTCTGGGCCAATCAGACTATATTCTTTTCCGCCTTCCTGTTCATCTAAAAGTTGTGGTGTGCAAAAATGCTGTGCGATAACTTCAGGCACTGATTTAATATCAAAATTGATCATATCAGCGGCAAAACCAACTCCTCTCCCCATAAACCGCGCTTCTTCTGGCAAAACGATGCCTCCCCTCTCAAACTCCAGCCTTACCGCAAAGTCCGTAGGTTCCATGATCTCTATCATCAATACTCCCTCTCCAATCGCATGAGGCATACCTCCCGGTACGATGAAGACATCTCCTGCTTTAATCGGTATTTTCTCAAAACAGGGTAACAGTTTATCAAGGTCTTGATTGCTTACAGCCTCTTTAAATTCCTCTGAGGAGATAACGTTTTGAAAGCCAAGGTATATATAAGGTTCGCTAACTTCTTCTCTTACGCTGAGGATTACATAAGCTTCTGTTTTGCCTGAATTACTATTTAGGTGTTGTTGCGCAAACGCAATAGTAGGATGTGCTTGCAGATGAAGTCGGATAGAAGAATCAAGAAACTTTAGTAAGAATCGTGTATGTGCACCGTGTTGCTTGAAATGCTCCTCCCCTACCATTTGAGAAGGATATCTCTCAATCAACTCTCGAAGCAAATATGATTTCCCTTCAAATATGACTTTAGAGAGTCCTTCTTCGATAAACTCTTCCCTCCCTTTATTCACGGCAATCGTGGTTGAGGCAATCCAATCTTCAGGGAACTGACTTTCTTGTGGATCACTTTTCCCTTCACGTATATCCAACATTTTTCCTCCGGGATAGGTTCGCCAAACACGATTAGGGGGGAGTTTGAAAACAGCTGGGACAGTCATCTATAGAGAATTAAGGGTTGCAAATATGCCTGAGTAACTCATATAACTCATCAGTAAAGCAAACAAGAAGATGGTGAACAAAACGATATTGAGACCGATGGGAAATTTGTGCTCTTTCATTAATGAATCTTTATTCCCTAAAAAGATCAAGCACCCTATAGTTAAAGGCAGCACCAAGGCCCCAAAAGCTTGGGAAGTAATCATTATGGTAATGGGCTTGGCATTAAATATAGGTACGATCAGACCGAGTAGAGAAATCAGGAGCGCGAATATTCTATAGCTTCTTCGCCTCAGATCAGGTTTTCTCCCGTGATAGTCATCCAGCAGCCAAGGCAGTAATGCAACATTGGGGAACTGAGAGGAAACCCCTGCCGCAATCAATCCAATGGTAAATATTGTAACTGAAAAAGGGCCTGCGAGAGGTTCCAGGATATTAATCATTTCAGATACATTTGTCAGTGTGACACCTTCAATAAATAGAGTTCCTGCTGCAGCGGCCATGATCGAAGCGCTAACAACAAACATCAGAAATCCCGAAAAAAGTGCATCTTTTTGTTGTGTCTTTAAGTCATCTGCTGTCCATCCAGCTTCTTTTACAAGAGTCGTTCTTAGAATAAAAATGCCTGAAAAAACCGTTGTGCCAACCATCGATGCAATAACTAGGAAGGCATTTTTGTCAGGAGCTGTATCTGGTATACTGGGCAGCATACCTTCGGCTATCTCAAGGAATGGAGGAGTCAGGATGATAAAATTGAGTAAAAAACAAATCGCCATAATACCCACAAAAACTGCTAGGATATTTTGAAACAATTCTGTTTTTCCTTGCCAAAATATCAAGTACACGACCGTGATAAAGAACATCGCAAAATAGAGCGGGGCAATCCCTCCCTCGACAAAGTTTTTAGACCATTCAAAACTAACATCTGCAATTATCCCCATTACTCCAATGACACTTCCACAAACATGGATAGTTAGCGCCAAAACAAAAAATATAGCTACTGAGGGATGTATATGCTTTTTTATAGCTGAAATAGCAGTCTCGCCCGTTAAGAGCGTAAACTTTCCAAATAAGTGGAGTAGCAAATAGCTGATGACACAAGAAAGAAATACCGTCCATAGTAATGACATACCATAGTCAGCTCCTGCTTTTGCCATAGCAGTTACACTGCCTGTTCCTACGGTAAATCCAAATAGGAAAATTCCCGGAAGTAGGGATTTTAGTAGTTTTCGGACTTTGCCCTTTTTCATACAGTCAAGATATTCATTGGAAACCTATCCAATAAAATTTTACTGAACAAATATACTAAGTATGAAAAAAGGCGGTGAACTAAACGAAACGAATGATTTCGATTTAAGAAAGCGTTCTACGAAGTAGGAAGCAAAATAGAATAGGAGAGCAATTTGCCTTGCTCCCCTACTCCACAGTCTGAAAAAAATTCTATTACTCTTTTAAAATTTTGAATGTTTGGGATACTCCATCAATATTAGCACGAAGAAGGTAAAGGCCTAAAGGATAAGAAGATAGATCAAGAGTGGTTTGCTGCTTATTGATATTTGTAGCATATACTAACTCCATATTGATTGTATACAACCATATTTTGTCTTGCTCAGAAAAGGAGGCCTTTGTTGTCTTGAGCATGACTTCTGAAACGGTAGGATTAGGATAAATCACCATCGATGGTTCAAGGCTAATCTCATTGATATTGGTCGAGAGAAGACCACTATAGCATTCATTGGAATATGCATTACTCAATTCAGTACTTGTGGCGATAGTGGCAGTGGAGTCCATACAGATGCATCTACCATCATTGAAATTATAGGTAACATAAGCGGCATCTGTCTCAAAGGCTTTGAAGGTACACTGCTCAAATGTCAATGAATCACTGGTCAGCATTTGCGTCGGATGGCTCCAATTGGTGAATAAAATATTGCCCCCGCTCCAACGGCTGAAACCGGCTTGCTGAGTAAAGTCGCAGGGCTTGAAAAATAACAGATATAAAGATCCTGTACCGCCTTGGCCGACTCCTCCTCCAATATTGACGGCAATGGTTCCATCCCCTCGTAAATCACCTACAAAAGAAATAGAGCGAGAAAAACGCTCTTGGTCCCCAGCATCAAAATTTAAATTAAAACCACCTTCCAATTCGTCTATTTTCGTATAAGTTTTTACTGTCTTATCACTGTTTAGATAAAGAATATAGGCATCGCCTAGCCCTTGCTGATTGGCACCCGTGATCAGGTCGGGCACACCGTCTCCATTGAGGTCGCCCGGGGCACACATCGCATGTCCAAATTGAGCCCCCGAAGTTCCGTTAGGGTTGACGACGTTTACCAATGTATCAGCAAAGCCATTTAGTCCTTCCGTGATTTTGAGTTTTGAGACTACATTGTAAGTGGTGGGGTCAAGAGAAAGAATCCAAACCGCACCTTTGCCACCATCAGACATAAAGGCGCCCACGGCCATCTCTTTGGTGCCATCATTGTCTATATCTCCGAGCATGGCCACTTCCCGGCCACCAAACATATCGTTATCTACTAAGCCAGTGCCAAAGCCTCCTAAAGTCGAACTAATGGTTACGATATCAGCGTTAATGACTTGCGATGCATTGTCTAAGAATAAAATGCTGATAGCCCCTCGGTTCGTTCCGCCAAGATCTGAACCAGGATCACAGGCTACTAAATCAATTTTACCATCATTATTGAGATCACCGATTGCGCTTAATCCTTGCGCGATGATATTGGCATTTTTAACATAGTTTTTGACCGTCCCGTCCCGGTTCAAATGAATGATATATAGGGCTCTATTAGTAGAGGCCGGAGCCGAAACTGCAATGTCTGGAATACTATCGTTGTTGTAATCGCCAATACCGGCCACGCCATAGCCAAAGAAGTTTGAGGCATTTAAGGTCTCTGAAAATCCTCCTTCAAGCATTGAAATCTTTTGATTGGATTGGACAGTACCATCATTATTCATAAAAAGGATATAAACTGCTCCAGCATCTGTCTGCCCATCGTCGTCAGAACGTGCCCCAATCACCATATCCAATATCCCATCACCATTAATATCTCCGGCGACATCATGATCGCGACTAAATCTATCTCCAGCATCAAGATCCGCAAAAAAACCGCCCGAGCCCTCTTCGATTTTGACAAAACCGTCTGGCCCAAATTGCGTGGCAGTTTGGGCATGAACAAAGCTTATTGTCATCAAGATGGTAGCAGTCATAAAAATCGTAATGGCAGTATTTTTCATAATGGGTTTTGATTGATTTTTATTTTGACTGCAATCAAGGTTGAAGGTTTAATTAGGCTGCCATAAAAGATGAATTTTTGGGAAGACTTGTGAATTTGATGGGAGACAGGATTGGCCCAGCTCCCGTTTTTCGAGATTGGGGTTCATCTGTCCGAGGGGATTTCCTGCTGCGCAGAACGCTTAGAGACTGTTTGAATTTTTCCTTTCGGGCCAAACTGGCCTTTTTGGAACCTGGCTACGTCAATTTTTCTCAGAATACCGCAGTATTCTTCAAAAGATTTCCTAGCTAGAACCACAAAAATGCTGCGTTTGAACTCGGAACGACAAGATCCCAAACAGTCTCTTAATTTAATCGTTTTTTTGAGAAGAAGAGATTTATAAAAGTTCGCTAGGCTTACAATCCACGATCTTATAGATGGTGCCATTACTCTTGCACATAAGATATAGATCCCCTTCATTATCTTGACCAATCCGCAGTTCGACTCGCTTGTTGTTAGTAATCTCTATCATGTCTTGAACTTTCCCTTCAAAGGCTAAATTCAATCGATAGACAGGGGCTTGTTGCCCATCAATCATCTCTTCGACCTCCGAATAAAAGACTGCCCCGCGAGCAATGTCTCCAAAAATATACTTGCCTTTCAATGCCTTGATTTTATCGCCATGATAGACATATCCGCCTGAAACTGCGCTGCCTTCATCATGATCAAATTGTGCGACGGGATAAGTGAAAGAGCTATCGTTCTCTGGAAGAGCATAGACTAATTCCGGATTGGCATCGACATCAAATAAGAACGTTCCTTCTCGTTTTGGCCAACCATAATCAGCCCCTATCTTGCCTAGATTTACTTCCTCTACACTATGTTGGCCGATATTGGTGATAAACATTTTTCCTGATCCCGATTCATCCCAGCAAAAACGATGGGGATTTCTAAATCCTCTCGCCCATATTTCATGTACAGCGGCAGGATTATTCACAAAAGGATTACTTTGTGGGATACCATATTGCCCGTTGCTACTGGTGCGTTCAACAGGGTTGATACGAATCACACTCCCCCATATATATGCCTCAGAATCACATAAATAAGGCGCTCCAGCTAAAGCAGCCGATCCATCTCCTATGCCGAGGTATAATAATCCATAATCTTCGGTATCAGGTTTTGCGAGGGGATTAAAGCTTAGCTCTTGTAAACCATGAGCGGCCGACATCATATCGACCCTTAATACTTCACGCTGAGTGCCTGTGAAAACAGTATCGCTAGGCTTATTTGCTTTCCATTCTAGCACTACCCACTGGAGGGTGATTTTTAGGCTATCAGGAATAGGGAAATCAGCTTTAGCACTATTGGGAGCTTCTGTATGCGTGGTATAAAACAGGCCATTTTGCTCAAAATCTGGATGGAAGGCCCAGCTACCAAAGCCTGAAGCCTTGCCCGGATAATCGATGAAATTAGAAACCTTAGAGGCTAGATCTAAATAAGTGGAAACGCTTTGCTGAGCATTTATTTCGTAAAGTTTCCCTCTCAGATCATGGATGAACAGACGCTCTCCGGGTGCAGTAAACATCTTATTGATGCGAGTGAGGGGCGGTACCTCAGCGCTAGGCGGGATCACCAATGCTTCCTCTAGTACTAAGGTCAAGTCAGCATATGGGATTTTCTCGGCGATTGGATTGATGAGTCCCCCGGGACGATTGCTCTTATTTCTTTTTTCTCCTTCGGAGAACTTATGAATAAACCCTAAGATATCTTCCAAGTCTTCCCCAGCTATCATGGGAAAAGGAGGCATGTATTGTTTGTACTTTTCAAACAATTTTACCGCCCTTTTATCTCCACTTTCAATTACCGCCGGGGGATTATTAATGAAGGTTTTTAGCCATTCTTTATCGACCTCAGCCGTTACGCCAGTGAGGTTGGGTCCGATGCCATTTTCTGAAAAATTGTGGCAACTAGCGCAATATTGATTAAACAATTGCATGCCATGTTGCAAAGGCATTTCGCCCTTGGCGTATTGATTTTTTTGCGAACTGCTGGATGATGATAAACCATCACAACTGACCAATAAGCCAATCAAAATGAATAAAAAGCTATAGAAGAAGAAGTTGAATCCTTTGCTCATAATTTACTGCTTAGAAAATTAACTCATGACGACTTAATCTTCTTGCATGTAAATATCAAGGACGAAAAAGTCTGGTCGCAATACCTACCGCCATCAATGCGGCGAGAGCCCAAGGCCAATAGGCATAAGTTGTCTCTGGGAAGTCTGCGCTCAGCTTGACACCGATTGCCATAAAGGCCCAGATCAATACACCAAGGTATGCATAAGCTTTGTAAACCCACATAAGACTGAAACCGATTGCAAAAGCAATTAGCAAAATTGTGATCAACCAACCCAGGCTACTATTATTCAATATATCGAGGGTAAAAAACTGAACGGATACATTTACTACAGTAGCGACTGTAATCCAGCCAAAATATATCTGGAAAGCCCAGTTTATCCATGTTGGGAAGCTTGTGTCAGATAAGCGTAAATGGATCAGGATAAGCGTTCCCAGAATGGTAAGCATCACCAATACACTAGCCCAAATAAACTGATAATGAAAAGCAAGCAGCCATAGAGCATTTGCCAGCATATTGACAATGAAAAGCTTGCGTATATAGTCTTGGTTTTCATTCGCAAAACTACTTGCCGCCTGTGAAGCTGGCAGAAGTTGGAATACACCAAAAGCCAATAAACCAATATAGATCAAACCCCAAATAGAGAAAGCATAGCCAGCGGGCGTGATTAAGGTAGGATATAGGGCGGATACCTCTCCTGAAGTGATGCCATTAAGTGGGATAGCATTGACCGCATAGTTCCATGCAATGGTGGCCAATATGCTGATTATTACGAAAATTGGTAGAGCTTTCATGGGGATCAATATAGTAATTTCCAAAAGCTGAAATTAGTAACTCCCTGATTTTTTTAAATAAAATGAAGTTCTAGCCTTTCTATAGACTAGAACTTCATTTATGATTCGAATCTTTGAATTATAATGGAGTAACAGTGATTTTAATCACTTCAGACAAAGCCGGATAAGTATAGCCGTCATTGACAATTTGTACGACACCATTTTCATCGAGACCAGTATTAGGGCCTGATTGGCGAGGTGCTTGATTCGGTCCTACACCAGGGGCTTCATTGACTTCAGTACCGGCATCCCATAGAAAGTTTTGAGCAGTTACATCTCCGCTGATAGGATTACGGTTCTGATCAAATAGAGCAATTCCTTCTGCCAATGGGCCTACAAATAGATCGTTAGACTGTATAAACATTGTCGCAAAATTGAGGTAATCGTTCGGCTTGGCCGTAACGTAAAACTCATAAGCATCTCCGGGGAAAATTGGAGCTGGGCCGCTAGCACCAACAGGTATGGCAAAAATACCTTTGCTTCTCACTTTTGGGTGATTTTGGAGATTCGCGTCCAAAGTAGCTGGGCTACCATCTTCAGCGATATTTTCTAAACCTTGGCCAAAATCAGCTTGTCCGGCTACGAACAATGGGGCACTGTTTTTTTTCTGTACAATCCATACACCTGGCGAAAAAGGAGTAACGAAGCCGGATGCTCCAGGAGCGACATTTTCTAAACGTATTTTGAAGGTTGTAAATGCATTGTTTGGATTAGAAAGAGGTGCTTTTTTAGCAGCAATAGAATAGGATTCTTCAACGGGGTCTAATCGTTCGCCAGGGGCTGTACAAGCCGCTAAGGATAGGAGGAGGATAAAAAACAGGGGAAGTGATAACTTTTTCATAATCGACTATTGGTTAATTCGTTATGAAGGCAAGTTATCGGTAGACTATCACAGAGATATCACAAACTTGCGTTATGAAATCACGTTATGATATCCTTTTTATCACAATGATCTTGCTAGACCAAATCCTCTAAAGATAGACCATCAAATTTGCCCGAAGACATCATCAAGAGCACATCTTTTTCGCCTTGGCGAACGCTAGAGAGCGTAGCTGCTAATTCTTCTGCGTTTTGTACGTAGAGCAAATCTTTATGACCAAATCCAGCTTTGAGATCTTCTAAATCAATGGGTTCCATACGACGCTTAGCAATTGCATTAGGGTCAACCATCACAATTCTAACGTCTGCAGCACTGAGACTCTTGCGATAATGAGGTAGAAAAGCTTTGTTTAAACTGCTAAAAGTATGCAACTCAACCACTGCAATTAGGCGACGCTTGGGAAAACGTTCCTTGACGGCATCAACAGTGGCGGCTACTTTGGCAGGAGCGTGAGCATAGTCTTTGATGACCAACCCCCTACTCTCTTCACCTATCGTCTCTAATCGAGAGCTTGCACCTACAAAAGTGCTGATATGCTTAAGGAAATCTTGAGACTCAACGGCCAATAGTTTACACACTTCCCATGCACCAGCAATGTTTGTCATATTATGCTTTCCAATGATTCTTATTGGAGCGTTATGGTCTTCTAGCATGAGGGTATAAACGCCATTCTTGACCTTATACTTAGGCGTTTTATAAGGATATAGATAATGTGTATCGCTATCTGTATGTTCCTCTACTAATTTATTGAGGCGTTTATCATTTTTGTCATAGATGATATTAGCCGCTTTGGGAGCTGATTGGAGGAGTTTG